>JBOHOS010000616.1:0-5912 GCA_050731295.1 Nitrospiraceae bacterium
CTAATGATCTTGAAAATATGAATGCGCTTGGATGCATATCGAATGCGGGTCGGAAGGAAAACAATGGTTGAAGGAATTCGCCAGCCTGAATCGAACGGCTTAATCCTGAAAAAGAGGGGCAGTCCAATGTATTTTTTTCAGGTCCAGGATAACCCCGATCACGATACTCACTTGTTCTACAAAACAGAAAATCTGCATCGTAACGCTTGATGTCCTGGGCAAAACGCTCTAGGGCGCTGCCAACCAATGCGTCATCATCACCCAGCATAAGTATAAATTTTCCTATTGCTTTGGATCTAGCAAATTCCCAGTTGTCGGCGATTACCAGATGACTGGGAGTTCGTTTGTACTGGACTCGCGGATCTGTAAATCGACCGATGGCTTCCGCGGTATCATCTGTCGAGAAGTTATCACAGACAATGATTTCGAAATTATCGAATGTCTGGGCAAGTACCGATTGAATTGCATGGGTAACGAGATCGCTTCTATTAAAAGTAGGAATGGCTACACTGAATAATGGTGCGTTCATGCTGTCCTCCACAGGTGAAGCTTCGCCGACGTAACGGCTATGCGCGTCTCAATACGGTTTGAAGGCGATCGATGGCCCTCTGCATCAGCCGCAATTACCCCCCCTGCGCTCTTATGTTTTTCATGTTGTTGTAGTGGCATGATGCCAATAGGCACTGAACCTTTACGGCATGTACTGAAATCTGAAGGAGATTTTTAGCTATTAATTTGCTCCCCCACACGCTTACTTCTCAAGACGCAGTCGTGCGTCATGAGATAACCCCACTCCGCAAAACGGCCAACGCAGATCACTCCCACGCGGTCAAGAAAGGCATTAATTCGATCGAGAGCGGACCGCCGATTGTGGTCATAAATTACGTTTCCCCACGGCACGTACCGTACTTGAACGGAGACGACTGCATTCAAATCCTGAAGTAATCCCATCTCTACCAGCTCGCGCTGGACTCTTTGTGCTACCTCTTCGTGATTTGCCGGCAACGGCCTATAGGCTGACCCGTACACTTCGACAGATAATCCGGTCATTGACTCAGGCGCGTTCTGAGGAGAGAAGTGCTCGATAATACTGATGCGAGTGCTCAGCTTGTTTTCATCATACACGTAGATCCACTGCTCGCTTCGCTTTGCAGGATGGTTTGCCGCCACCTCTATTAACAGGAAATTCGTACACCTCAGCACAGATGCGGCTTCACGAACGTCTTTTGGCGCATCTTCAGAACACTCAATGAGCACCGGCAGGGGTACGGTTGAAACGAGGTTGTCATACGCAATCTGCGTCCCATCTGAAAATACCATCTGCTGCTTGGAGAAATTAATCTTGATCAAAGTTTTTCTATAATGGAGTCGCGCCCCTTCGGCAAATTTCTTTGCATATGAGAGAAACCCCCCACGAGAGGGATACCGCCATTTTGTCACCCAATAGGTTGCACGTCCCAGCTTCGCTTTGTACCCCTCGGTAACATCCTCAACGTTTGGATAAAATACTCGCTTGCCGATCCAATCAACTCCCAAATTAATGGGATCGGTCGTCCAATATTTTCTTGTATAAGCAGCCGGAAATGTCTCGGCAAACACTCGACCAAACGCTTGATATAGCCATTCCTGATAGTTGACGGGCTTGGAGCTAGTAACGTCTTGAGACCGTGCCTCCAAAAAGCTGTTCAAACATTCTGTGCGCAACGGTTCAGGGACCTGGTAAAGGTTCGATTGAGCGGGGTGTTCAATCCAATGTCCCTGAAAATAGTTACTGACGCAGGTCTCATATTCTTGAAACTCACCTTTCACGCTGGCTTCAAAAACGCTGCGGACGTATTCGTTATCAGTATAGGAGACATGGGGTCCATCATCCCAGGTGAAGCCGTCGCGAGTCTCACTGTAGATGTGCCCTCCATAGTGGGATTTGGCTTCATAAATGACGCACTTGTCATGGCCGACATGGAAGGATGTTCCTAGGCCTGAAAGGCCGGCACCAAGTATCGTCGTTGTGTTCACACTTCGCTCCTCTGCTTAGACGGGAATACTCGCACTTACGGCACAGTTCATTGCCATAATCTTCACTTTTCACATAACAGTCCATGCTCCAAGAGTGCATCTGATGCTGATCTAATCAGACCAAACTGCAAGCCTGACCTATCTGCAATATCTAGCAAAGTATGATTGCCATCAGCCAAATTCAATACCCATAGCATTGCCAATTCACGGCGCTTTTCTTCTTTCTGCCCCCCGATGGTTTGATACAGCCCTCTTCGACCCAGCTGCGGCTCACACTTGGAGTTTTGAGTAACATAAGTCTTATTGTTATCAAGGATGGACAGTCCTGATAAGCATAAGAAGAATGATTCAGCGAGATGTTCTGGCTGAACGAACCCTAAGTTGTCTGCAGATGTGTGATACTCAGCATAGCACCCATGCGTCGATCTCATAAAACAACCGACTGGCAAGTTGAATCCCGGCGAACAGTATTGGCGCTCGTCATATCCGTAGGGGAAAAAGTCGATAACATTATGTTCCTTATTAGAATGCTTTAGAACATGAATCATTGCGTTGTCAATTTCTGTATCTCCTCGGCGGCTTTTCTTATAAGTAAATGCTCCTGCATCGCCGACTCCTGTCAAGACCAACCCGTGCTTGATCTTATCGATCTGTTTCTCATTTGAAGCGAGCCAAGTGATGGATCCAATTGTCCCAGGAATAAACAGAAATCTGTAAGAATATCTTAAGGACCGTGAGCTCAGAAGTTCGGCCAGAAATGTTGCAAGTGCAACACCGGAAAGGTTGTCATTGCAAAGTGACGGATGGCATGTGTGACAGGAGATCAAGATTTCATCTGAAGTTTCTCCTGCTAGATAGTACTGTCCATAAGTTAAGGAACCCGTTTTCAATGATGCGTCGATACAAACCTCATACTCCTCATCTCGTAACGACAGGAATTGCCTATGGCTTAGACAAAACCCCCAGTTTTCTTTGTAGTAGGAAGTTCGATATGGAATCCAATCGGGATGATCGGGCAGTGTAAAGAGGTGTGCCTGCAGATCTTTCAATCGCATCTTTACTTTTATCGGCACGCTATAGCTAACAACGTGTAGATTAGACTGGTAGAAGTCAACGATTCTCTCGCCCCGTGCATCTTTGATGTAAGCATCTTCGATGTTCCACTCCAACGGGACAGTCCAATCAAACACCTTTGTTCCGCTTGGAACCTCATGAACTGTAAGAGGAATGTGCTTTTGTATCAGCTTCAGTGTGTCTCGCAATCCATTACCGGTAATGCTACGGCAAATGGGATATAGATCTGACATAAGGCGATGCATCTCGTGACCGAGCCTATCCAACCGTTGTGTTGTCAGGTCAGATATATTCACAGTTGACTGCTTTCACTCATGATAAAGTCTGGATAGGATTGGTCTCGGCGTGAAATGATTCGTTCATCAACCGGCCATTGTATGCCGAATGCTGGATCATTCCATCTTACTCCTCGGGCATATTTGGGTTGGTAGAATTCTGACATGGAGTAACACACCTCGGTGTTATCTTCTAAGGTCTGAAATCCGTGTGCAAAACGTTTAGGGATGTAAAGCATTCGGCGATTTTGGTCTGTGATCGCCACAGCAACGTGTTGTTTATAGGTTGAGGATGTGGGACGCAAGTCGATGATTACGTCATAGATTCCGCCTCTGGCACACCACACCAACTTCGTCTCTTCATGAGGTGCGTCCTGATAATGCATTCCTCGAAGGGTCCCCCTTGCTTTATTATAAGAAAGATTGCACTGCGCCACGCTAAAGGCAAGACCGTGCCTTTCAAATTCTTGCCTACACCATATCCGAGCAAAAAACCCACGCTCGTCTTCGAGCCGTTCCGGATCAATGATAAAGGCACCCTTCAAGGCGGTCTCGGTGAATATCATTCGTAAACTATCACTTGGGGGATAGGCACAAGAAACTTTCCTCCCCAATCGCGAATAAAGGCCATCTGATTCATGATCTCGTTCTTAAGATTCCACGGAAGAATTAGTAAGTAATGCGGTTTTGTCAGTGTGATAGACTCCAGATCGCATATTGGGATGTGAGTTCCTGGTAAAAAACGTCCCCGCTTATATGGGTTTCGATCAACCGTGTAGTCAATAAAATCATTGCGAATACCACAGTAATTTAAGAGCGTATTCCCCTTCGCCGGAGCTCCATAGCCTACAATGGTTTTCCCCTCTCTTTTAGCTTCAATCAAAAAGGAAAGAAGCTTGCGCTTTGTTTCAGCAACCTGTCCAGCAAATGTGAGATAGTGGTCCAACCGATAGAACCCAGCCTTTTCCTCTCGTTCCTTTAGTTTTGTCATTCGATCACAAATAGGTTTGGAAAAATCGTCAGTATGGCCCGCGAAGATTCTAAGTGAACCCCCATGGGTAGGCACTTCTTCGACGTCAAACAAGGTCAACCCATGCTTGTGGAACACACGTTCAACTGAAAGGAATGAAAAATATGAAAAATGTTCATGATAAATGGTGTCAAATTGATTCTCTTCCATCAACCGCATGAGGTGAGGAAATTCCATCGTGATCAGACCGTGCGGCTTCAGCAGGACTTTGAGCCCTCGGACGAAGTCATTTAAATCCGGAACGTGGGCCAACACGTTATTGCCAATTACGAGATCGGCTTGTAGGCCTTCATTGGATAACTCGTTCCCAGTTTTTTCACCAAAGAACTTTATCCTCGTTGGGATGCCTTTCTTGACGGCGGCCTCAGCTACGTTAGCCGCGGGCTCGACACCTAACACCCGCATCCCTTTAGCAACAAAGTATTGCAGTAGATATCCGTCATTACTGGCTATTTCAACGACATGGCTCTCTTTGTCCATATTGAAGCGATCAACTACGGAACTCACATAAGACCGCGCATGCTCAAGCCAACTATCGGAATATGACGAAAAGTACGCATAATCACTAAATATATTGTGGGGGCTTGAAAACTCCTCCAGCTGCACCAGTAAACAACCTTCACACACATAGACATGAAGCGGATAAAAGGGTTCCATCTGACTCAACTGTTCAGGCTTTAGATACGAGTTTGCAAGTGGTGACATCCCTAAGTCCAGAAAGGTGCGCTTTAAGGTCAATCCACAAAACCGGCACGGTCTGTGAATCATTTTGGTCTCATTCATACAAAAGGTTTGCTCTCTTAAATTTCGGGATTGATGATCAAGAAGGCAGGCCTATCAAACCTCGACGAGTCTGCGTCGGTGCTGTACCCACTCGAGATCTTCGGTTACGTACTCTACATACCTTAAATGTTTAAGCATGTTTAGTCGAACAAACTTGGAGTTTCGAAAATCAGAATCTTGAAACCTCATAGCCTGCAATCCATCCCTTAAATCTTTAATAGCAGTGATCAAATTTACCTGTGGTATAAAGTTAGGAGCCAATTGCGTGAATTTTTCAAAGTTCACTCGATACGAACGCTTATCTGGCTGCGCCGATTTATTGATTGTGATTTCACAGCTAGGGACAACACTTTTCACCGCTTCTGCTAGATCTTTAACTTGGTAATTCCACTGATCGCTACCCACATTCAAGGCTAGATAATGGCTTCCACTACTGCCCTCCCTTTGGATGCACCAATCAATTGCTCTCGCCATATCCTTAATATGAATGAGCGGTCGCCATGGCGTTCCATCGCTCAATATTGTAATGTTTCCGGAAGTCATCGCGCTCGCCACGAAATCATTCAAGACTAAATCGAGCCGCAACCGTTCGCTCATTCCACACGCAGTCGCGAAACGCAAGCAGGTGACCCTAAAAGTGTTATCGGCCAGTTCTGCCAAATCTCTTTCAGCAAAGACTTTAGATTTCGCGTAAGGCGTTAACGGGTTAATCGGGTCTTCTTCTCTCCTAGCTC
>JBOHOS010000617.1:0-2436 GCA_050731295.1 Nitrospiraceae bacterium
AGCTTCCTCCTCCCACGTCATAGGCCACGTCAAGCAATCCGCTATTGCTGCCGGTTGGCACGCCGATCAGGTTGTGCGTGGCATTCTTATCCACGAGGATGTGTCCCCGTCCGGCAAAAATGGTCAGTTGCCCCGTTGGGTCTTCCAATGCCGTGACGTCGATGAATTCGCCGAGATCCTTGAGCAGGCGCCCTCGTTGATCACGCAAATCATTGGCGCGCTGGCCCGATAGTTCCGCCTGCGAGATCTGCGCATTGAGATCTGCAATTTGCTTGGATAGGCCGTTGATGTCCGTGAGTGCTTGCGCCACTTGCCGGTCGAGTGACTGACGTTGATCGCTCAGGTTCGACGCGGCTCTATTGAAATTGACCGCTAGCGTCTGGGCGTTCGAGAGCAATACGGACCGCGCCGTCAGGTCTGCCGGGTTGTTGGAAACGTCCTGCAATGCCTTGAACAGCTCGTCGATATCATGCCCCAGTCCCAGGTCGTTTGAATCGCCGAATAATCCCTCAACCAGGGTTAACGCGCCGTGCGAGGCATTGAATCGCCCCAGTTGCTCACGAGAGGCTAACAATTGTCCGTCGACAAAGGAATCAAAAGACCGGCGGATCTGAGTGACCTGCACTCCCGTTCCGACCTGACCAGGACGATCATCCTGAGGGCGAGTTTCAGAGAGGACCGCTTCCTGCCTGGCATATCCTTTCGTGTTAAGGTTGGCAACATTGTGAGCCGTGACGGACAGCGCCCGCTGAAACGCAAAAATTCCCGATTGGCCAATTCCTAACAGCTGGGAAATCCCGGACATTATTCTCTCCGTTCGATAAAACCGGTCTCGACCACGCCGGCCTGCAAGGTGCCGGAGGACGAATAGAGAACCATGTGACTCGACGACGGCCGGCAGATATGCAGGCTCTCGCGAAAAAATTCCAACGAACGCCCCACCAGCACGGCCAGATAGCGATTTCTTTCCTGCGCGGTGCCGGCAAGTTCACCGAGTAGGCGCTGGAGCTGCCGAAGTCGTGACGCGTCCTCCCGTCCCGCTCGTTGAGCAATATCACCTATTCCGAGGGGGTGGGACGGAGCCGCCCATTTATCGGCCAAGCGACCGATCACGGTGATTCGTTCCTCTTCCAGCACTCGCATTTCTTCCAGCAGGTTTTGCTTCTCCGTGTTGATTTTCACCAATTCATCGACGGACCATTGTTTAATCGCGCGTTCCTCATCCACGAGTAGGCCTACAAATGCCTCAAGACGCTCCCGTAGTCGATCCAGAAGGTCGATGAGTTCTCGAAGCCGATCGGAATGCGGGAAAGAATCGTGCATGCTGGCCTTCGGAATGACGGCTAGAGGACGGCGTCCGTGAGGACATTGCGAAGAATGGCATCGGCGACGGCTTGTCCGCTCATATTGTACGTTCCGGTTTCAATCGCCGTGCGAATCTGCTCGACGCGTTCTGACCTGCCGGTGTCGGATTGCTCAACACGCGTCTTGATTCCCTGAATCTCCTTGGCTCGCTGGGAGATCTCAACCTGATCACGCGGATCACCGGAATTCACACGGGCTTTCTGGGACGACCGATCGGATTCCTGGACGCCCAGCAGTAAATTGGCCAGCTCCTGGAATCGGCCATGCCCGGAAATTTCCATGATTTTCCTCCTCGTTTCTTGAAATTCGTGTGACGATGCCCGCTGAACGGACTTCTTCCCTCAGCTCTTTATCGGTCGCTTATACCCAAACCTTTAGATGCTGCTTCCGCTCGATCCGAATTCAAACGGGTCACGTCCTCCTCCACCATCCGCGCCAGCCCGATACCGCCCGCCTGGGCCGCGAGTCGTCCGATCTCCTGATCATAGAAGGAATAGAACTGCTGTCCGGCCTTGTTCTCAATGAGACCGGTCGGGATCGTCTCTCGCATCACTTTGAGCAGGTAACTCAGAAAATACCCTTCGAAGGCTTGCGCGGCTGCGCGAATCTCACCCGCACGGTCTGAATGAGCCGATGCGGTCAAGGAGCGCGCCATCTCCTCCACCTGTCCGGTGGGGTCAACCGGTGGGATGCGGTTCAGTGGTAGATTGACGTCCATAGCGCGTCACGTCACCCAGGCGGCTCAAATAATCTCGAGATTGGCGTGAAGCGCCCCGGCGGCTTTCAGAGCCGACAGAATCGCCACTAAATCCCGCGGTGTCACACCCACGGCATTCAGGGCCCGCACAACCTCCCCGAGCGTAACGGTTTCGTCAACAATCACGAGGCGCGATTGCTCTTCTTTGACTTCCGTTTGAACATCTGGGGTGATGGCCGTCTGGCCGCCGGTTGAACCGATAATCGGCGCCGGCGGCTGCGAAACATTGAAGCTTGTTTTCACGGTGATGCTGAGGTTACCGTGGGAGATCGCGCACGTCGATAAGCGCACATGCTCTCCCAACACTACCGTGC
>JBOHOS010000618.1:0-2882 GCA_050731295.1 Nitrospiraceae bacterium
GTTGTTGACAATGAGTCTGGCGGCTTCGCCACGGGGTTTTTCCCCAAAATTTCCGACTGGAAATTCTCTTGACAGGCCTATTTGATTGTCCTATATTTCGCCTGTCTGTGAATCCTTACCATGATTACTCGTTTTTGTCGGTCGTCATCCTTTATACCGTCTAACTCACTTAAGGAGGCAGCACATGCGTAAGGCAATTATGTTCGGAGCAGTGGTTCTGCTTGCGGGCTCTGTCGGTGTGGCCGTGGCCCAGGAGCGCCTGCCGCAGCACTCCGGGTTCGGCACGGGCGTGGGCGAGAATGCCGGCACCGGAACGCGTTCCCAAATTTGGGACAAGAGCGCTATGCTCGAAAGGCTCTCACAGCCGGAAACGGTCTATGGCCGGGTGCTGGCAATCGACACTGCAGGTCGTAAAATCCATCTTGAAACGGGTGGAAGTTCCCATGATGAAGGTCGAGCGGGAACCGGCGCCATGTCATCCTTGACGGTCTACCTCGACGCAAATACCAATATGGAGATGCTAAAGACCATTCAGACCGGCGATGATGTTCTTGTCACGGCGCGAGAAGAAGTGTCAGATAGACAACCCTTCGGCACGGGCCGGAAACTGGTCAAGGATATCCATGTCCTGAGAGGGAATGAGAAGCTTGCCGGATTCGGTGGCCTTGGGCAGCGACCTGATCCTCGGACTGAGCGCGGAATTGTGACTGAGAGTGCGTCCTCCCACGGCGGTGTGGTTGGTCAGGTGCTGCCGGGTGAAATTCAGTCCGGTATTACCAGCTCCATCGGTGAGATGACGGGCGCCGCGCCCTGCTGGCAGTGCGAACCGCAACCGGGATGGGGGTACGGCACCACCAACAAGAGCGATTATGGTGATGCTGAAAAGCGCAATTTGATTAAGCAGTAAGACTCTCGGCTTGAGATAAGTTTTTAGCGAGCGGTTCTGAGGGCGGCTACTAGGCCGCCCTCTTTTTTTTGGCACGGGGCATCGTACAGATCGGCGTGGATGAGAAAGCCGCGGCGAAGGGGCCCACGTACCTGACCGTGGTCTGTGATCTGGAGCCGGGCACGGTCGAACACATTGCGGACGACCGCAAACAAGAGAGGCTGGACGGGGATCGAGGCCGTGGCCATGGACATGTGGGAGCCCTACGTCCAGGTGACCCTGGCCCACGTGCCCACGGCCGCTCACCAGATTGTGTTCGATCGGGTTCACATCATGCGCCACATGGGCCACGCGGTGGACACGGTTCGGAAGCAGGACCACCGCGCCAGGACGGCGGAGGGCGATGCGGTCTTGGCCGGGACCAAATACCTGTGGCTGTATGCTCAGGAGAACCTTTCCCGAGCAGCACCGGGAGCGCTTTGCGGCACGCAAGGTCCTCATCCTCAAGACCGGCCGGGCCTGGGCCATCAAGGAGAGCCTGCGTGAGCTGTGGGCCCACGCCACGCTTCTGGACGCACTGGTTCTGGTGGGCCACTCACTCGCGGCTGGCCCCGGTCAGAGCCATGGCCTGGCTGATCAAGCGCCACTGGGCCCACGTCGTCACCTACTTTCAGCACCGCATCACGAACGCCGTGAGCGAGGGCCTGAATTCCAAGATTCAGACCATCAAAAAGATGGCCTACGGCTTTCGGAATAGGACCACTTCAAAACCGCCATCTTCTTCCACTGTGGAAGTCTCGATCTTTACCCACGCTAATGTCGGAAGAACCTTTTTTTTTACGCAGGAAGACAAGCGAAGAGTAGGAAGATAGATGGAAGTTTCTTGCTCGCCATGTCTCAGGCTGTTACTATCTACCGGGAGGACGGCCCGAAGGGCAAAATCCAGTCAACATGGAATCTCAGGACGGCAGCCTTCAGTTACAAGCTGATGCGGAGTTAGACCTTCGCGGGGTGATCTGCCCGTATAACTTCGTCAAGACCAAACTCAAATTGGAAACTATGGAAGCCGGCCAGGTGCTTGCCGTGATTCTGGACGAAGGCGATCCCATCAGAAACGTGCCGCGGAGCGTGACCGACGACGGACATGAAGTGCTCGGACAAGAACCGCTCGTACAGTCCTATCGGGTCATGATTCGTAAACGCCCCGACTAACCAATCTTGATTTTTTGATTCTCCGCGCTTTCCCTCGATGCACCCTTCTCTCTTTCGCTCCTTCGATCACCAGCGTGAGCTCGCCTCGAATCGAATATCGGTCTATGTGCCGGCGGAGTTCGGCGGCTGTGCCGCGCAGAAAGTCTTCATCGGGCATGGTCAAATTTGTCGCCAAAGCCAGGCGCCGGTTTCCCAGCACGGGGCAGAGGGCGGCCAATATCGGGCGCAGCCGGTTCGGTTGGATCAGGAGGATCAGCGTCCGCCGTTCGTCCCGGATGTCTTCCAAGAATTGCTTTCGAGACCCCGGTCGGTCTGGGAAAAATCCCTGAACGATGAAGGTCTCCATCCGTAGGGCGCACGCTGCTGCAGCCGCCAGCGCGGCCGATGCTCCGGGAATCGGAACCACACGAATGCCGGCCGCCACCGCCCGAGAGATCAGAACAGATCCAGGGTCGAAAATCACGGGCGTGCCGGCGTCGCACACCAACGCGACACTCTTCCCGTCTGCAAGCATCGCAAGGAGGAGTGGAATTTTCTCTTCTTTATTGTCGTTGTGGTAGGTCGTCAGCGAGGTGTGAATCGAATACTGAGTCAACAGGTCTTGGGTGCGGAGTGGATTCTCGCACGCAATCCATTGCACGTCTCGTAGCACGCGAAGCGCGCGAAACGTCAGATCTTCCGGATTGCCGATCGGCGTGCTCACGACATAGAGAGTGCCGGACATTGATCACCATCCGTCCTGGATCACGGCATCCTACTCGCGTGGATGGTGGGAATCCAATAC
>JBOHOS010000619.1:0-1387 GCA_050731295.1 Nitrospiraceae bacterium
TTGGAACAGTAGAAGGGGTTCAGGCCGCTCAATCTGACCTGAACGCTTCGTTCAAAGTCTCACGGACCCACGGCTTGGCGAGCGCAATCACGGCATGCTTATTTCGACACAAGGCTCCGTTGATTCATTTTCTCGAGTCCCTCGAATATGTCAGGGATAGACTTCAGCATACTGAACAATCCATACACCATCACCCCGTGATGAGCTCGTAAATGGAAGTTTCTCATATCCTCCTGAAAAGAATCCCAACCCTCGGCGAGGCCACTGAGAAACAGAATCATCGCCACGGTCAGATTCACACATGGATGCTCGATAATATGTTTCAGTTGGTTCGCCATCGTACTATCCTCCTCATATCTCCTGGCCTTCGATAGGTATTCAATGGGATGACCGGTCGCTCACCTTTGGAGTTCCTTGAAGAAAGGAAGAGGAAAAGGGAAACCGAGTGCACATCACCGCCGAATGCTCGTGAAGACTTTCGAGAACGATCCGCGCGCGGGAGAAAACAGGACTACTCACAGCGCGAGGAATCGAATCGATCACTCCGTCAACGACCATGATGCCGTCCGGCAGTGTGAGTCACCATGCTCTTCAAAATCAAAGAGCCTGCTGTTCGGCCTCGCCCCGAAGTCAGTTTGTCCGTCTCAGAGACTCAGCCATGCGTCGCCCACTGGCTGACCGAGGGCTCGGGACGCTGATTCGGTCCCACCAGCAATTCGTAGTTGAGCGTGTAGAGCACGCGCCACTTATCCACGGTCAGCTTGCCGGCCGCCGCCCTGTTGAAATACGTCAGATATTTCCCTTTTGGGTCGTAGATATCGACTCGGAAATCCTGAGGAGCGGAGCCATGACTGGAGAGCACGTAGATGTATCCGCCGTACTCGACGCTTATGCCCAAATATTGGATTGCGGAGCTATCCGGATACTGCCCCTGATTCACGCTCACGTACGGTTGGCCATCGAAGTACTGCACGACCGCTCCCTTCACGGTAAAGGCCTGGATCCGTTTGTTGACCCCTTCCAGCACGAGGAATGAATCGCCGTCTCGGGTCAACGTGATGGCCGAGGCGCCGTGCAACAGACCGATGTACGAGCCCTGGCCGCCGATCTGCAGGGCCGGAGTGGTATCCGTAAGCGCGGACGATGGCTGCGGTTGCAACTCCAATAGCTCCACTTTCTCCTCATCAGCATTCAGAACCATGACCATCCCGTTTGGGTGAACGGCAATGTCCGTGATCCGTTGAGATGTAAAGCGACCCCAACTCGGGAGATGGCTCAGGTCAATCGGCCCGGTTCCAGTGAGGGAAATCTTGTGGGCGTGGTATTGCCACTGACTGGTGGTCGGATTCAGGCGGGGCGCCACGATCATGTGCAGTCCGTTATCCAG
>JBOHOS010000620.1:0-12046 GCA_050731295.1 Nitrospiraceae bacterium
GGCCAAATGACATCAGAAGCGCTATGGCATGGGGAACGCGCACTCATATCTTGCCATTAAATATCCCCGCTTTGTTTTAGGGGGATGATTCCATTCGAGTCCGCCCCCCTGATGTGTGATGTCCAACGGGCCTGCAGCAAGCCGAGAACGAAGTTACGGACCTTTTTCAGCATCCTGAACTAGAGATTCGTCTCGCTGCTGCTCGGCGCCCTATTCAGCACCGTCGCCGTCGCTCTCGACAGGACTTTATCGGTGTCGTGGTTCAGGGCGTAGATGCGGAATTGAATGAGGCGTGTGGGGAGCAGGTCTAAGAATTCTTCCAGCGGCTCAGTTGAGACGGTCTGCGTGCCGGGGTCGTAGACAAACAGCGGAGTGCCGCGCGTATCCTTGGGATCGGGGCGTGGGTCGAGCGGCGCCATGTCCACCATGAACGGAACGGTGCGGAGCCGGTCCGGCAATTCCTTCTGAATCTGTTTCCCGAACTGCTCGCGACTCGGAAAATCCATCCCGCGTTCTTGGCCTTTCTCCTTCAGCACGGTGTTGTAGGCCATTTTCCATTTGACGTCGCGTCCGAGAATGCGCGACCACTCCTGGCCAAGCCGCCGTCGGGAAGCCTGCCGTGACTTACTCCAACCGCGGACTTCTTCCAGCAACGACCAGTCGGTGAGGGCGACATAGTGCTCCATCTTCTTTCTGGGATTGTCCGGGAAGATCAATCGCATCGTGTCTCCGAAAATCTCTCTCAAATGGATGTCGATGGCTCGTGTCGTGCGATGATAGTAGACGTTCGAGTAGAGATACATGCGCGTGTTGAGGAACATCTGCAGGGCCGGCAAGCCGGTCTTGTGGATCGTGAAGCCGCGGCCCGTCACCATCGTGTAATGAATCAGCCGTGTGAGGTCCACCGGTCCGACCGCCACGCCGCACATGTAGGAATCGCGCAGGACATAGTCCAGGTTGTCTCCCGTGTAGCTGCCCGAGATGACCGGCTGAAGAAAATTCAGCCACTGGGGCATCCGTGAATTATCCTTCGCCTTGTCTTTCAGAATGAGATGGGCGATCTGATTGGGATCCAGTTCTTCGCCTTTGGCGAACGGCCCCGATGGACTCCGGCGGATCTTTCGGATGGTCGGACCCAAGTGCTCCCGAATAATAATCTGGCCCAGTCGCTCATGGGTCAATCCATACGCCTTCAGGAAATTGTCGTCGAAGAAATGGCAGAAGGGCCCATGGCCGATGTCGTGCACGAGCGCCGTGACCCGAAGCAATTCCTCGACGTAGTGGGGCGAGGGAAGATCAGGAATGAGCGCGCGCAAAAACGGGTACAGATGGCGGGCGAAGCGGCCGGCGACGTGCATCGCGCCCAGCGAATGAACGAATCGGCTGTGTTCGGCCGACGGATAGACCCATCGCGCGCTTTGAAGTTGGTAAATGGATCGAAGCCGTTGAACCCAGGCTGAGTCGATGAGGTCTTTCTCGGTTCGCTCGAAACGATCCGGGGTGGAATAGGGAACCGTGAATGAAATGTAGTCATGAATCGGATCGGCGATCAGCGCCGATCCATCATAGAGAGCATGGCGGGGAGAACGTTGAGGACTCATGTGATCTGATCGCGGGTCTTGCGAGCATCTTAACTTAGGAGGATTCGTGTGGCAACCGTGCCGCCGCCGGTTTGTGCGCGACATGTCTTCGATAATAGGAAATCAAGGCATAGGCAATCGGATAACTGATCAGCACGCCCACGACGCTGAGCAGCGTGCCGCCGGCGACAAAGGGAACGAAGTAGGGCATGACGTGCTGGTACAAGGACGCCGTGTCGATGTTCTCCCATTGTAACGGCGGCATGTCTGGCATGCCCGGAAGCTGAAAGCCGACCCAGAGTGTCGCGGCCAGGATGGGGACGAGCGTCCATGGGTTATTCACAAAGGCTCCGGCCAGCAGGGCGACCATGTTGAGCCGGAAGGCCCAGGCGCAAAAAAACACCATGATCGTGTGCAGGCCGTAGGTCGGCGAGAAAGCAATGAAGGTGCCGACTGCAAATGCCAGGGCGGTTCGATGCGGCGACTCGTTGAGGTGAAGCAGCCGTCGAAGCTGTGACCGGATTGCTGCAGCGGAGAGCATGGCGCTCCTCGACCGTTCAGGGGTCCTGAAAATGCCGATAGCTCAGCACGGGGAGCGGTCGGACGGCGCCCGATGGAGCGCGTATCCGCCTTCCAAAGGATCGAGAGCGGATCGTGCCGATGCGGGAAAACCGATACCCTGTCTTGCGCATCAGACGATTGATCGCCGCTTCCTGTTTGGGCGAAACCGTGAACAGCAGTTCGTAATCCTCGCCTCCTTTCAAGGCCAATGCGGTCGTATCGAGACCGCGGGCTTCGCCGTACCGCCGGCATGCGGGAGAGAGCGGCAAGGCGGATGCATCGATCTCCGCGCCCACCCCGCTCTGCTCGCAGAGGTGAACCAGATCGCCGGACAGCCCGTCGGAAAGATCGATCGCGGCGGTCGCCAGGCGGGAACGACTCAGCGACTGCCCTTCCTTGATTCGCGGCGTAGGCCGCAAATGGCGGCCCGTAAGATAGGCGATATCGCGACGAAGCAACGACGTTCTGCGGGTCTTCAGGCTCGCCCGATGGGTCGGGCGCGGTCCGAGCAGATCAAGCCCGGCCAGTGAGTCTCCCAACGTGCCGGTCACGTAGAGAAGATCCCCGACACGGGCGCCTTCTCGTCTTAGCACATGCCCTGATGAGACCGTCCCGATCATCGTAATGCTGAGAAAGAGATCGCGGTCGGAGGCCGAGGTGTCTCCGCCGACCAATTCCACGCCGTGGGTCCGGCAGGCGGCCATGAGACCCCGGTAGATCTCGGTGATGTCCCATTGTCTACGAACGGGGGGAATCGCGATCGCGCTGACCACAAAGTTAGGTGTGCCTCCCATCGCCGCGATATCGCTGAGGTTCGCGACGGCGGCTTTGTAGCCCACATCCTGGAACGTGGCCGTCGCCAAACTGAAATGGATGTGTTCCGCCAAGAGATCCGTCGTGATCAGAAGCGTGAGACGGCGGGAGAGCCTGACGGCGGCGGCATCGTCGCCGATGCCTCGCGTGACGGATCGACCGGTCCGACCGAATCGATGATGAAGTTCCTTGATAAACCCGAACTCGTCAAAACGGCGGCGGTGTTGCGGCTGCGATCGTGCGGGCATCTCACCGCCCGGGCGGGACCTGGGGCGAGACCGACACGGCCGGCGCCAGGGGGTGTGAGCGCGGCGCTCGCCTGACCTTCTCCAGCGGCCGGCCCTTCGCCCGGTTCGTCTTTGAGCGGCGGGGTTGCCGGCGGGGAGTGGCCTTCGCGTTCGCACGCCGTGCGGACCGTCGTCGCAGACCGGCCTGCAGCACATCGTCCATGGTTTCGGCGAAGACCAGATGGATGCCTTTCAACAAATGCTTGGGAATTTCCTCGAGGTCCTTTTCATTGCGTTTGGGCAGAATCACCGTGGAGAGCTTGGCGCGTTTCGCCGCCAGGATTTTCTCTTTCAGCCCGCCGATCGGCAACACGCGCCCTCGGAGCGTGACCTCTCCGGTCATGGCCACGTCCTTACGGACGGGCACGGAGGAGAGAATCGAGGCGATCGCCGTCGCCATGGTAATGCCGGCCGACGGCCCGTCCTTCGGGATGGCGCCGGCCGGAACGTGAATATGGATGTCCATTTTTGAGAAGAGATCGGGATTGATGTTCAGCAGTTTTTCGCGCGAGCGCACGTAGCTGAGCGCGGCCTGAGCCGATTCTTTCATGACGTCGCCGAGATGGCCGGTGAGCGTCAGTTGGCCCTTGCCCTTCATCGTCGTGGCTTCGATATGCAGGACGTCTCCGCCGGCTTCGGTCCACGCGAGCCCGGTCGCGACGCCGATTTCGTCCTTGTCCTGCTCGTCTTCAGGCAGGAACTTGGGCACGCCGAGAAACTTGTTCAGGTTGGTCGGGCTGATCGTATAACATTGGACCTTGCCTTCCGCCACCTTCTTGGCCACCTTCCGCATCATGTTGGCGATCTCGCGCTCCAGGTTTCGAACCCCCGCCTCTCTGGTGTAATGCGACACCGCCTGGCGCAAGGCCGGTTCCGTGATCCGGATATGCTCCTCCGTGATCCCATGCTCCTTCAATTGCCGCGGAATCAAGTAGCGCTGAGCAATGCCGACTTTTTCTTCTTCCGTATAGCCGGGAATTTCGATGATCTCCATGCGGTCCCGAAGCGCCGACAAGATCGGGTCCATCAGATTGGCGGTGGTGATGAACATGACCTCCGTCATGTCGAACGGCACACCCAGATAGTGGTCGCTGAACGCGTGATTCTGCTCCGGATCCAGTACTTCAAGCAGCGCGGCGGAGGGATCGCCGCGAAAATCTTGGCCCACCTTGTCAACCTCGTCCATCATGAAGACGGGGTTGTTGGTGCCGGCTTGCTTGATCCCTTGAATGATCCGGCCGGGAAGCGCGCCGACGTAGGTCCGGCGGTGTCCCCGGATTTCGGCTTCGTCCCGCACCCCACCCAAGCTGATTCGGACGAATTCCCGGCCCAATGCCCGCGCGATGGATTTGCCCAGCGACGTCTTCCCCACGCCGGGCGGCCCGACGAAACAGAGGATCGGCCCTTTCATCTTATCTTTCAGCTTGCGCACGGCCAGGTATTCGAGAATGCGTTCCTTGACCTTTTCGAGGTCGTAATGATCCTCATCGAGCACCTTCGCGGCCGCTTTGATATCGAGATTGTCTTTGGATTTCTTGCTCCAGGGCAGTTCGACCATCCATTCCAGATACGTCCGCACCGTCGCGGATTCCGCGGTGTCCGGGTGCATCTTCTCGAGTCGCTTGAGTTGTTTCTCGCATTCCTTGAAAACCTTCTCCGGCATCTTGGCGTCTTTGATGCGCTTGCGGAATTCCGCGACCTCCTCGCCGCGTTCGTCAAGCTCGCCGAGCTCCTTTTGAATCGCCTTGAGTTGCTCGCGCAAAAAATATTCCCGCTGCGTCTTGTCCATCTCGCCCTTGGCTTGGGCCTGAATCTTCTGCTGCATGGACAGGACATCGACCTCTTTGGACAGGATCTCGCTGACCCGCTTCAACCGGACGATCGGATCCTCGACTTCCAAGACGCTCTGAGAGACCTCGACCTTTAGGCCGAGATTGGACACGATCATGTCCGCCAGCCGGCCGGGATCTTCCAGGTTTTCGATCACGACCATGACGTCCGGCATCAAGACCTTCCCCAATCCCACGATGCGTTCGAGCTGTTCCTTCACCGTCCGCATGACGGCTTCGGCCTCGAGCGACGGACCGGACGGCTTCGTCTCGACGATCTTGGTAATGCGAACCGAATAGTAAGGATCGGTCTGGATGTATTCCTGCACTTTCCCCTTCGCGATGCCTTGGACGAGAATCTTGATCCGCTCGTCCGGCAATTTCAGCATCCGCATGATGATCCCGATAGTGCCGACCGTATGGATGTCATCGGGGGTGGGCGCCTCGACATCCAGCGCTTTCTGCGTGGACAGAAAAAGCATGCGATTGCCCGCCAGCGCCGCCTCGATCGCTTTGATCGACATATCCCGGCCCACGAACAGGGGCAAGACCATGTACGGAAACACGACGATATCGCGAACGGGCAGCAAGGGCAGTTGGTCCGGAATCTCCGTATTCTGAATGTCGCGCTCAGATTGTTCCGATGGCATGCGAGAGGTTCCTTATTACAGGTTAGTCGTGAGACGTGAATCGTAGGGAGACGATGAACGCGTCACGTTCACGGTGAGTCATACGGACGGTCAGGCGCCGAGCGATCCATTGCGCCGGTACAGCTGCCTTAAATATTGGGAGAAGGGCGGACCGAGCGTGGGGTTCTTCAGCGCAAATTCCACCGTCGCTTTCAAAAAACCGAGCTTCTCTCCGGCATCGTGCCGCTGGCCTTGAATCTCATGGGCAAACATCGGCGCGTGCCGAGCGAGTCGCCGCAAGGCGTCGGTCAGTTGGATCTCACCGTTTTTCCCGGGAGGGATCTTGCGCAGAATCGGGAAAATTTCGGGGGACAGCACGTAACGGCCGATCACCGCGTATAGGGACGGCGCATCGGCCGGGGCGGGTTTTTCCACGAGATCGGTGACCCGATGCAGCCCCGGCGCGACCCGCCGATTGGCTACGATCCCGTATCGGCTGACCTCGTTCCGTCGAACTTTCTTGACTCCGACGACGGGCCCGCTGCGAGCTTCATAGACCTGAATAAGCTGCGCGAGGCCGGGCACGGGCGCATCGATGATCTCGTCGCCTAAAATCACGGCAAATGGCTCGTCGCCGATCAAATGCCGGGCCGCCAACACCGCGTGGCCCAGGCCCAACGCCTCCGACTGGCGCACATAGCAGAAATTCGCCAACTCGGAGATGCGCCTGACTTCTTTCAGCATGCCGTCTTTCTTATTTCCTTTCAGATTCTCTTCGAGCTCGAAGGAACGGTCGAAATGATCCTCGATCGCGCGCTTCCCGCGACCGGTGATGATAATGATATCTTCGATACCGGACGCGACCGCCTCCTCGACCGCATACTGGATGAGCGGCTTATCCACCAATGGCAGCATCTCCTTGGGAGAGGCCTTGGTGGCGGGGAGAAAGCGAGTGCCGAGACCGGCGGCGGGGATGATCGCTTTGCGCAACGGCCCTGACGACATGAAGGGATACTAGTGAAGGGTGCGCCTAAAGTCAAGGATGCGGCAGACTCGGCGCGCCGCACAATCCGGGACACGAGCGACGAGAAATCTTCTTTACATTAACGGCGGCGGTCCCTATAATTCCTCAGTTTTTTCCGAATGTTTCACGAAAAATGATCGCGGGCGACTTGCATCCGGCAGGCACCGCTCTCTCGCGGCCGTTCTGTGTCGAGTGCCCGTCTCTGTTAGGTGTCATGACCCAATGTCAGCCTGATGCAAATCCGGTCGCGCGCGCTCCTCTCGTGGTTTTCCAAGCCTTGAACTCGGTCTCCGGACAGGTGGTCACGCGAGCCTTGAAAGAACGGCCGCGGTGACGAGTCGACTGGGGATTCGAACAGTTCTTTTTTTCTCGATGATGGTCGTCGTCCTGTTCGGTGCGCACCACGACCCGTCGTCTGCTCAGGAAGGAGGGCAGAAGGTCGCGTCGATTGAATTGCGCGGCATCAAGCGAATCGAAGACCCGGCCGTCCGCGGCCGGCTGACGCTCAAAGTGGGTGATCCGTACACGATTGAAGCGATTCGCGCCCAGATTCGGTTGATCTATGAAATGGGCTTTTTTGAGGATGTCCGGATCGAAACCGAGCCGGGAACCGGGGGCATCGCGGTCGTCTTCGTCATTCGCGAGAAACCGTTCATTACGGAGATCGTGTTTGACGGGAACGAAAATCTCAGTGACGACAAGCTGAAGGAAAAGATCACGATCCGCAGCCAGTCGTTTCTGGATCAGCAGCAGGCCAAAGAGAGCGCGGAAAAGATCCGGCTGGCCTACCAGGAAGACGGCTACTACAACGCACAGGTCTTTCCCATTATCCTCACCCTGGAGGAAGATCGGAAGCGGCTCACGTTCTTCGTCAAGGAAGGCGACCGGGCCAAGATCAAGACGGTCAATTTCGAGGGCATGACGGCGGCCACCAAGAAGGAATTGTTCAAAGTGATGGCGACCCGCGAGTGGGTCTCCTTGCTCGGCACGCTGGCCTTCAAGGGACTTCCCTCTCTCTTTACCGATGCCGGTATCCTCAAGCGGGAGGAGTTGGCCAACGACGTCGAACGCATCAGGGAAGTCTTTCTCAACAAGGGTTTCCTGAACATTCAGGTCAGCCTGCCGGTGGTTGAGCTGACCGAGGATAAGAAGTGGTTTACGGTCACGTTCACGATCCGGGAAGGAGAGCCGTATACCGTCGGCGGCGTGGGGTTTCGAGGCAACACCGTCTTTGAAGAGGCCGAGCTTCGAGCCAATATGAAAATCAAACCCGGCGACGTCTTTCAACGGGCGAAGATTCGCGAGGAGTTGACCCGGCTCACTGAAATGTACGGCGGCAAAGGGTATGCGTTCACGGACGTCAACCCCAACGTGACGCCGGATGCGGAGACGAAAACCGCTTCCATCGTGTTTAACATTAAGGAAGGGGAGTTGATCCGAATCAATGAAATCCGCATCACCGGCAATGATAAGACCCGCGACAATGTTATCCGCCGCGAGCTGCGTGTGAACGAGCAGGAAGTGATCGACACGGTGGCGATGAAACGAAGCTTCCAGCGGTTGAATAATTTGAACTTCTTCGAAACCGTCGAGATTCTTCCGAAGCAGGTCGAATCGGATAAGGTGGACCTCGATGTGAAGGTGAAGGAAAAATCCACGGGGGCATTCAGCGTGGGCGGCGGGTTCAGCACACTGGACCGGTTGGTGGCGATCGCGGACATTACCGAAGGAAACTTGGGAGGCCGTGGCTATCTGGTGCGCGTCCGCGGGCAGTTGGGGCAGCGGCGGTCCTTGGGTTTGATCTCATTTCGCAATCCGTATCTGTATGATTCGCTGACATCCTTGCAGCTCGACGTATTTCGCACATTGACGAACTACATCACGTACTTTGAATCCAAGGCCGGGGCGAGCGTGTCGTTAGGGCGGTGGTTTTCCGAATATGTCTCGGGCAGCTTTGCTTTGGTCGCGGAACAGCTCAATATCAGTAATCCCCAGGCGAACGCGCCGCAGTTCGTTCTCGATCAGCTCGGGAACCAAACCACCACGGGGTTCCGGACGAGTCTGGCGAGGGACACGCGGGACTATTATCTCGACCCTCGGAGGGGGATGCGCAATGCCATCAACTTTGACTACGGCACGCCGAAGCTGGGTGGAACCAACCACTTTTACAAGGTCGCGCTCGATACGATCAAGTACACGCCGTTGTGGCGGGACACGCGGCATTCGATCCGTCTTCGGTTCGGAATCGCCGAAGGATTGGACGGCCGCCCGTTGCCTCTGACCGAGCGGTTTTTCGTCGGCGGTATCAATACCATGCGCGGATTCGTGTTCGGGCGCGCCGGTCCGGTGACCTCGAGCAATTCGCTCGTCGGCGCCGACCGGCAGATTATCATCAACAACGATTTTATTTTTCCCATTTCGGCCGAAGCCAAACTGAACGGGGTCATCTTCTTCGATTACGGGAAAGGGTTTGCGGACGGCGAACCGCTCAGTTTCAATCTTCGGTCCGCCGTCGGCATCGAGGCTCGATGGATTTCACCGTTCGGCCCGCTTCGCGTCGCGTATGGGATCAATCTGGACCCCAATCCGGGTGAACGGAAAGGCGTATTCGAATTCTCAGTCGGCTCACTGTTCTAAATGCCGGCAGCGGTCAGCCGGAGCGCTTAGCGACGGCGGCGTGTCCGATCTGACGGCTGAAAACCGAAGGGAGCGAGTCACACGTATGAAGGCAGGGATACCAGCGTTGCTCAGCAGGCGAGTCCACACGTTCTGGTTCGCCGGGATGGCCGTCTCGTTGACATTCGGCGGGTGCGCGTCATCGCCGGCTCAGCCGTCGTCGGCGCAGCCCCCGGTCCAGCCGGCGCCCGCTCCATCGGTTCAGATGTCGCCGGCGCCGGCGATGGCAGGGGGGGGCGTGCGCATGGGGGTGGTCGATCTGCAAAAGGTGCTGATTGAAACCGAGGTCGGGAAAAAAGCAAGGGAATCGCTCAGCACGTTCATGAAGAACCGCCAGGCCGTCGTCGAACTCGAAGAAAAAGAGCTGAAGCGAATGGAAGAGGATCTGATCAAACAGGCGAGCGTGCTGAGCGCGTCCGCGAAGAAGGACCGTGAGGAGCACTTGCGGCGTCGCGTCGTGGAGTTTCAGCAACGGGCGAATGACCTGAATCGGGAAGTCCAGGAGAAGCAAAAAGAAGTGCTCGAGGATTTCCGAGAACGAGCAGAACGGATCGTCGGCAAGGTGGCGCAACAACTGGGGTTGATGGTCGTGATGGAAAAGGGTCGCGGCGGCCCGACGGTCTACAGCGACTCGGCCCTGGATATTTCCCCCCGAGTCATCGAGGAGTTTAATAAGGGAAGCCAATGAAGGGCCAGAGGCCAGAGGCCAGAAATTTCGGCCTCGCCCCGCAATAAAGGAGAAGATGGATGAGGAATCGTATGGTCGTGGTGCTGCTTACGATGGCGGCGGCCTGCTTAGCATGGGGCGCGGCCCGAGCGGCAGAGGCGGTCAAGATCGCGGTGATCGATCAGCAGCAGGTCTTGGAACGATCGCAAGCCGGGAAACGGGCATTGGACGGACTGAAGGAATTTTCCGCCAGCCGTCAGAAAATCGTCTCGGCGGACGACGAGGAGCTTAAGCGCCTTGAAAAGGAATTGAAGGACCAGGAAAGCTCACTCAGTGAGTCGGTGAAACGAGAGAAACAGGAGGTCTTTCGGACGAAATTCGAAAACTATCAGCGCCGGCTGCAGGAATTAAATCGGGAGATCCAGGCCAAGCAAAAACAGCTCGCGGACGAGTTCCAGAAAAAAATCGACCAGGCGGCGACTGCCGTCGGGGAAAAGAACGGGTATGCGGCGGTGCTGGATAAAGGGAATGATACGACCCTTCGCATCGTGATCTACTCGAGTCAATCGATCGATCTGACCGAGCAGGTGATCAAGGAGTTCGATCGACAGAACAAATAACCGGTCGGGTAAAACGGTCGCGCCCCCCCGGGAAGGAACGAGCCGTGAGCCATTCGAGGCGGGGCAGGCGGAATAGGCGCCGGCTGTCGGGTGAAATGAGCGTGCAGACGCAGAAGGAGGCGGGATTCATGTCGGCTATGGACAACAACGAAATCCGGGCTACGCTTCCCCATCGCTACCCGTTTTTACTGGTCGATCGCGTCCGGGAGCTCGAGCCGGGTCGCAGGATCGTGGGAATGAAAAATGTCACGTTCAACGAACCGTTCTTTCAGGGCCATTTTCCGGACCATCCCATTATGCCGGGTGTCTTGATTCTTGAAGCGATGGCGCAGGTCGGCGGAGTGCTGGCGTTCAAGTCCGTTCCCCCGTCCGGGAGCCCGGTCGTCTATCTCACGGGCGTTGACAAAGCGAAGTTCCGGAAGCCCGTCGTGCCCGGCGATCAGTTACGATTCGAGATCGAAGTGCTCAAGCAGAGACCTCCCTTCTGGAAGATGCAGGGCAAAGCTTATGTGGAGTCCGATCTGGTCTGTGAAGCGGAGCTGACGGCGATGGTCACTGAGGAAAAGGCGAAAGACTAACCGTTCGACGCGACTCATGACCCATACGAAGAGCTGGTCCGGGCCGGTTCATCAATAACGATTCACGTGTCACGTCATACTGGAGGTACCGCGTGCAGATTCATCCGACGGCGATTGTGCATCCCAAGGCAGTGTTAGGCCAGGAGGTGGTCATCGGTGCCTATTCGGTAGTCGGTGAGCACGTCACCATTGGACGCGGAACGCAATTGATGGCCCACGTCAATCTCGACGGCTGGACCGATATCGGGGAACGTTGTCAACTCTATCCATACGCGTCCGTCGGCACCGCGCCGCAGCACCTTCAATACAAAGGCGAGCCGACTCGTGTGACGATCGGAGACGACACCATCTTGCGCGAGTACGTCACGGTCAATCGCGGAACGGTGTTCGGAGGCGGCGTCACGTCGATCGGCCACCACAGTTTCTTGATGGCCTATGTGCACGTCGCGCATGATTGCCGTCTCGGGAGCCACCTCATCATGGCCAATGCCGCGACGCTGGCCGGGCACATTACGATCGGCGACCATGCGATCATCGGCGGGCTTGTGGGCATCCATCAATACGTGCGCGTCGGTTCGCATGTGATGATCGGGGGCTGCTCGGCGGTGGGCCGCGATGTCCCGCCGTTCATGCGCGCGGCGGGAGGGTATCGGGCACGGCTCTACGGCCTGAATTCCATCGGTCTCAAACGTCAGGGGTTCTCCAACGAGCGTATCGCGGTGCTCAAGCGAGCCTATGAGGTCTTGTTTCGGTCGAACCTCTTGTTGGCCGAAGCCATCAAG
>JBOHOS010000621.1:0-6346 GCA_050731295.1 Nitrospiraceae bacterium
CAGTTTGCTCAGGCGAAAGGGCAATTGTCCCGCTTTATGCCTCGGCTGAAGGCCAACGGGTATCAGCGAGACCGAGCAATGGCTGAAATAGGAGTGGCATACTTCTTTGAGCGCCGGTGCAACGTGCGCATTATTGAATGGGAACCGCCAGGGGAGAATGGTCGCAAGGGGGAATATCTTGTGAAAAGTTCCGCCGACGAAACGATTTTCGTCGAAGTGAAAGTTCCAGGGTGGGAGAAAGATATAGTGGAAGG
Source organism: Nitrospiraceae bacterium (assembly GCA_050731295.1). Taxonomy (GTDB): domain Bacteria; phylum Nitrospirota; class Nitrospiria; order Nitrospirales; family Nitrospiraceae; genus JBOHOS01. The sequence continues at coordinate 255 of JBOHOS010000621.1, forward strand.
TGAAGGACGCAGTAGTCCTCGGCTGTTTCAGCCGAAGTACACAGATACTGAGGCACGTTCCATCGGCCCTTGGAGCGTTGTCCGAAGGGCCGTCTCTATGGCGTACCCTCAATTGCCGAACAACATTCCGACGTTGGTCATTATCAAGGCCGACTACTTCATCGAGCTGACTAATCATCTTCTCGGCGTTGATATCGGACTATACTGTCCTGCCGCGGGTCTGCGAACCGGAGGGTACTTGTCCGAGGATGGCAGTTTTGTCACTGCTCGCTACCACCGTGTTGGTGCTGTTGGAGTCCTCGATGTAACGTTGGTGAGTGATGGCATCCGGTACAGTTTCGCTGTATTCGACAATCCAAACGCACTGGACGCGGTTCGGTTGCCGTCCACTATCTTTCCAGGATTTCCCCGCTTCAATGGCTCGAATAAGCCAGACCGCTGACTTCCACTTGTCCGTCTTTGTCCGTGAACTGGTTCCAAAAAGGCACAAAAAGCCCCAAGACGCTCGTTTCTGCCCCCTGATCAAACCTCACTGACTGCTGGTACACAATTCCGCGCCGTTCGGCCCATGGCTACGAGCCACCTCATCGGTGTAACGAAGGCATGGTTGCGGGGACTACCGTGTGCAAGCCAATCCTCGAAGAAGGGCGACCATGCGCTGTGAAGATTGTTGGGAGTTGATGGCGAAAGATCGGGATGAGTGGTTGGACCAAAGCCACGACGTAAAGATTCAGGTGTGGCGATGCGCCGGCTGTGACGGCTGCATCGAGGAGATCCGAATTCAGTCCGAGAGCAGGCGAGGGCATGTCCGGCGAATTCGTTATGCGGTGCGACCGTGGCCAATGCGGTCTGATTCGAACACGGGTGAAACGAACGCGATACTCGCGAGACTGTAAGGCAGAGCGACCGCCGGGTCGTGAGACAACGTCAACCACACACAAGGAGGGTTCCCAATGCGTAGTCTTTACGTCGGTTCGATTCGAATGGCGCTCTTTACGGCGTTGATAGGTATGGGATTGATGGGTGCGACGATCAGCTTGGCCGCAGATGGACACACCACGACGAAGTTCGAGGGCGCCAAGGCCAACAAGGGTACGGCGACTCATTCGCGACAGGGCAACAACGACACGTTGACCTGGTCGGATGACTATAAGATTCCCGACACGCCGGCACCGCATTGGCAGGTGGTGGATTCCAAGGGCAACGTGTATTTGCTCAACCAACAGCGCATCAAAGGGGATAAGCAAAACAAGAGCATCGTCCTCCCGCCCTATGTCCAGGATGTGGTCAAGGTGCAGGTCTGGTGTTCTTTCGCTGAAGCCCTCCTCGGTGAGGCGTCATTCTCGTCGCCGATTCAGACGGCCAGCGGCGAGGTGGCCATAATGCAGGCCAATGCGATGAAGAGCGGGCGTTGATCACCGTAAAAGCCGGAATTTGGTGGAGGCGTGGTGCATGCCTCCACCGAGCTTGCCGGCACGGGTGGAGGAACCATGAATCAAACAATCATCATGCTCGCGCTGTCGGCTGCTGTATCGGTCATCAGCGTGCCGCAACCGGTGCAGGCCCAGCTCATCGAGAAGAAGGCGCTGACGTTGGAGGCCGCAAAGAAGGTCGCCGTCGCAGCGGAGGCTCAGGCGAAGGCCAAAGGCGCGCGAGTCGTCATCGCGGTTGTCGACGAAGGCGGGAACCTGCTGCTGCTGGAACGCCTCGACGATACGCAAGTGGCCAGCGTCGAGGTCGGGATCGGCAAAGCGCGGACAGCCGCCATTTTTCGCCGCCCGAGCAAAGTGTTCGAGGATCAGATTAAAGACGGACGCGTGGCGGCGCTTGCTCTCACCGGGGCGACGCCCTTACAAGGCGGTGTGCCGATCGTCTTTGAGGGCAAGGTCGTCGGGGCAATCGGCGTGAGTGGAGAGACACCCATGCTAGACGAAGACATTGCGAAAGCCGGCGCCGAGGCGGCGAAGGAACTCAAATAGAAAGCGCTGAGCGCTGAGTCGGTTGATGCTTGCCAAACTGAGAACTAAAAAGTCAGAACTAACAACAGCCGCCAGGAAAAGGAGAATATCATGAAATATTCGAGGGCATTGACGATGGCGGTGGCAGTGACAGCGCTAAGCGTTGCCGCGATCACTCACGCGCAGGTGATGGACAGGAAGGGTCTGACGTTGGAAGGCGCGAAAAAGGTGATTGCGGCGGCGATGGCCGAAGCAAGAAACAAGAACGCGCCCGGCGGCGTGATTGCGGTCGTCGACGATGGCGGTAATCTTATGGCGCTTGAGCGTATGGACAACACATTTGCGGCCGGTGCGAACATTTCGATCGGCAAGGCGAGGACATCGGCTCTCTTCAAGAAACCGACCAAGGTGTTCGAGGATATCGTCAACAAAGGTCGGACCACGATGGTGGCCCTCAACGACTTTACTCCCTTACAGGGCGGCGTGCCGATCGAATTCGAGGGGAAGGTGGTTGGAGCCGTTGGAGTCAGCGGCGCGGCCAGCGCGCAGCAGGACGAAGAGATCGCGATCGCCGGCGCCAATGCGCTGAAGCACCCCCTCCTATCCCTCCCCCTCGAACCCCGGGAAGGGGCGCCTCCCACGGGCAAAGAGGAGGTCTTGCCGAGTTCGGGGCGGGTGGGTGAGATGCCGCCTGGGGTGGGCGGGTGGAATAATAGTGAGCAGACGAGCCATGTAATGACCAATGGCGTCCTGCCGGTGACGTACATCGAGAGCCGGACGGTGGCAGCGGCGTTCAACAAAGGCGCGGTTCTAGTCGGTGAAGATGAGCACATGATGTACACGGCGCGTAACTATATGGTACACGCGAGCCACCGGGATGCAGCCGGAATGGTGGAGATCCATGAGCTCGATACTGACATCGTGTACGTGCTGAAGGGCACGGCCACGTTGGTCACCGGCGGCACGCCGGTGGACACGAAAACGATCGCGGCCCATGAGATTCGCGGGGCGTCGGTCCAGAACGGCCAAACCCGTCATCTGATGCCGGGCGACGTGATCATTATTCCGAACGGGGTGCCGCACTGGTTTCAAGAAGTGAGTGCACCGTTCGATTATTACGTGGTCAAGGTGCGATAGCGGATGCTGAAAATGGTGATGGGATGAAAAAGCAAATCTTAGTCTCGGTAGTGATCAGCATTGGCGTGACTGCTATTCTCGCCGGAGTGACGCAGGCCAAGCCGCACGTGCTGGAGAAGAAGCCTGATGCGGTGGTTGACCTGATGACCGATGAGGGCGTCGCATTGGTAAAAGGACAGTGGCGTTACAGCGACGCGAAGATCGTCGAGGTCGATCATCACAGTCCGGGTCCTGACCTTGGGCCCAGCGGAGCGCCGAATCGAACCTACGATATCAGTCCGCATGCCGGGTCCGCCGATTTCGACGATGCCACATGGCAGGTGATCGATGGGTCCGGTCTGGAGACACGCCGATCCACCGGCCGCCTCTGTTTCAACTGGTATCGCATCCACGTGACCATCCCGGACAAGATCGGCTCCTTCGATCCGACCGGCTCGACCGTCGCCTTTGAAATCGTCATCGACGACTATGCCGAAGTGTGGGTGGACGGCACGCTGCCGCTGGTGTTGGGGCAAACCGGCGGCCCGCTGGTGAAAGGTTTCAATGCGCCCAATCGGATGATTGTGGCAAGAAATGTAATGCCCGGTCAGCGGCTCCAACTGGCGGTTCTCGGAGCGAACGGGCCGCTGTCCAACCCGCCCGGTAACTTCATTTGGGTCCGCTCCGCCACGCTTGATTTCTACACAGCGGATCGGTTCAAGCAGGAGCGGAAATGGGTGGGAGAGGTGGTCAGAGTGGACCCTGCGCTGGACGACATTGTAGCGCCTTCCGCCAAGCTGGAAAAACTGGCGGAAGGCTTTGCCTTCACGGAAGGTCCGGTCTGGGTGCCGGGGACATCCAAGGCGGATGGCTACTTGCTGTTCAGCGACCCCAATAACAACACGATCTATCGGCTCGCGACGAACGGCGATGTATCCGTCTTCAGAGCCAAGAGTGGCTACAGCGGCTTCAACATCGGAGAATACCGTCAGCCGGGATCGAACGGATTGGCCCTGGACAAGCAGGGCCGACTGACCATCAACCAGCATGGCAATCGGCGCGTGGTTCGAGTCGAGCCTCGCGGCAACATCACCGTGCTCGCCGATCGGTATGAGGGCAAGCGGCTGAACAGTCCCAACGACCTGGTCTATCGTTCCGACGGTGCACTGTACTTTACCGACCCGCCCTTCGGACTTCCCAAAGTCTTTGATGACCCAGGAAAAGAATTGCCTTATAGCGGCATCTTCAGCCTGATCAACGGCCAACTGAAATTGATCAGTACGGATCTAAACGGTCCGAACGGGCTGGCCTTCTCGCCGGACGAGAAGTATCTCTACGTGGACAACTGGGATCCCAAGAAGAAGGTCGTGATGCGGTACGAGGTGCACGCAGACGGGACGCTCGCGAATGGCAAAGTGTTCTTCGATATGGCGAACGCGCCGGGTGAGGATGCGCTGGACGGCTTGAAAGTGGATCAGAAAGGTAATGTGTACGTGACCGGACCAGGTGGACTCTGGATCATTTCACCGGAAGGCCAACATTTGGGGACGATCAAAGGTCCGGAAGGTCCGCACAACATGGCCTGGGGCGACGAGGACGGCAAGATGCTCTACATCACGGCGGAAACCGGAATCTATCGGATCAGGTTGAATATTCCCGGAGCGTTGCCGTTCGGCGAACACCGCATTCAAATGGTGGAGATGCGATGAGCGGACGCGCGTCCCGTCTCATGTGCCTGGCCCTCGTCTTGCTGGCCGGCCTTGCGGCCCTGGCCATTCCGGCTCCGGCCCAGGACAGCGCGCTGTCGAAGATCATCCGGCTCGACCCGCGCTTCGACAAGCTGGTCCCCGGCGATGCCAAACTTGAGAAGATCGCGGACGGCTTCACCTGGGTTGAAGGCCCGGCGTGGAATCGTCGTGGCGGCTATGTGCTCTTCTCCGATATTCCAAGCAACTCGGTTTTCAAATGGAAGGAAGGGGAGGGAGTCACCCGGTTCTTGTCCCCCAGTGGTTACACCGGCTCGCCTCCCTTTGAAGGTAAAGAGCCGGGCTCAAATGGCCTGATCTTCGATGCTGCCGGACGACTGGTCTTGTGCGAGCACGGCGATCGACGAATCGCGCGCCTTGAATCGGATGGCCACAAGACGCCGCTGGCGGATCGCTATAACGGTCAGCGTCTCAACAGTCCCAATGATCTCGTGTTCAAGTCCAATGGCGACCTCTATTTCACCGATCCGCCGTTTGGCCTACCAGGAGCGTTTGAGGATTCTCAGAAGGAAGTTCCGTTCCAGGGCGTGTACCGCGTCTCGACAGACGGCAAGCTGACCTTGCTCATTCGAGACCTTAAGGCTCCCAATGGGATTGCCTTCTCGCCTGACGAGAAGACGCTCTATGTAACTGATGTCGATTCGAAGCGGGCGGCTTGGTTAGCCTATGATGTCAAGGAAGATGGGACTGTCTCGAATGGCCGTCTCTTTTTCGATGCCACGCGGTGGAGGAACGATCCGTATTTTGGGCCGGACGGATTGAAAGTTGATAAGGACGGCAATCTGTTCGGCGCCCGGCCCGGCGGCATTAGTGTCTTTGCGCCGGACGGCATGCATCTGGGCAACATCGAAACCGGTGGTCCGACCTCAAACCTCGCCTGGGGCGACGATGGCTCGACGCTTTATATGACGGCCGGCGCCACCGTCTATCGCATGAAGCTCAGCACCAAAGGTCCGGGTTTCTGAACAAGCTACATCACCTCCTGATTCTTCTCGTCCTAGCTCACCGACTCATCTGTAACGATCTACGCCCCACCGAGACTAGTCACCATGTGGGAAGCATTGCGACGACACTATCCTGAATATGTGATGGAAGCCGCCGGGCTCGGGTTCTTCATGATCTCAGCGGCACTTTGCACGATCCTCCTCGAACATCCCGGTTCACATTTTCATGCGGCAATCGCTGACCCTGTGACCCGACGCGTGATGATCGGGATCGCGATGGGAGTGACCGCCATCGGCATCATTTATTC
>JBOHOS010000622.1:0-15779 GCA_050731295.1 Nitrospiraceae bacterium
TCGATCTTGACTGGCTTCTGAAATAAAACACGGTCATGCTGCTATCCGCTCTGAGTGGCTACGGAGCGACCTGACGTGATGCTGCGGCTAGAGATCTAAGGGACAGTTCAATCCCTCCTCGTTCAGAAGTCATCATCATTCAGAACTCGGACCATAGAAACGGCATCAAGATGAAGGAATTCCTTCGCGGCGCGGCGTGAGAGCTCAACGGCATACTTCACGAGCGGCGGCGCCTACCGCGTTTGGTTTTCACCATCTCCCAGGGAATCCGAGACATGTCCATCACTTCATCAAGTAAGACGCCATCAATGACATCTTGTGCTCTCTCTAGCTAGAGGTTCTTGGTATTCCTTCATGGGCAGTAAAATGCTGTGACGTTTCTGTTGAACTTCGTTTTCATACTTCCTCTAGGAATTAACCTGCGTTCCGGACTGAGCAGCGCCAGAGAGTGCTCGCCTGATAGTCTGAGCCGATTCCCATGCCTCTTCAGTTTTTTCACTGACGAACGTCACGTGCCCCATTTTTCTGCCTGGGCGGACGGTCCTCTTGCCGTAGACGTGGGGTTTAGCGCCGGGGATGCGTAGCAGATTGATCAGCCCTTCATCGGTCATGGCCCTTGTGAAATCATCACCGAGCAGATTGACCATGACGGCCGGGGAGAGTAACCGGACTTCACCCAGCGGAAGGCCGCAGAGGACTCGGACCTGTTGTTCGAATTGCGAGACCGTACAGGCGTCGAGCGTGTAATGGCCGGAGTTATGGGGACGGGGCGCGACTTCGTTGATGAACAGGCGACTGTCCGGCATCAGGAACATTTCGACGCAAAAGACGCCGATGCCTTCCAGGGCCTCCACCGCAGATGTGGCCAGGCTCTGGGCCAATTCCGCGGCTCTCGGGTCGATGGCGGCAGGCGCGCGGGTGACGCGCAGGACCGCGTCCTCGTGCACATTTTCAACTGTTGGATAGATGCGGCGGTCTCCGTCGGCTCCACGCACCACCAGGACCGAGACTTCCTTCTCGAAGGGCAGAAACTGCTCCACAACCCATCGACTGTTGTCCTGGCTGTGCTTGCGAAACGTCTCTTGCAATAGAGGCACGTCCTTTGGTTCGGCCAGTCTCCACTGGCCCTTGCCGTCATAGCCCGCAGTTGCGATTTTGCAGACGGAAGGGAAGCCAATCGCCTGCGATGCTGCAGGCAGGTCATCGGAACCTACAACAGTCTGAAAGGGCGCGAGCGGGAAACCGCGATCAGCCAAAAACGATTTTTGATCGAGCCGATTCTGAAGCACACCCAAAATGCGACTGGAGGGTCTCATCGGCATCACTTGCTCGAGCGCCGACGCTACGGCTACGGGAATGTTTTCCCACTCGTAGGTGACGGCGCTGACACCGTTCGCAAATTCCTGAAGGGAGTCGGAGTTGGTAAAGGGCGAGGTGAGCGAACGATCGGCTATCTTCAGTGCGGGGGCATCCGGATCAGGATCCCACACGGCGACGCGGTAGCCGAGGCGTCGCGCCGCCTGCACGAACATCGCCCCGAGTTGCCCTCCTCCCAACACTCCCAGCATGGCGCCCGACGCAATCACACCGCCCTGGCTTCTCACGGCTTTTTCTTGGTTATGGGCTGTGATTGGTTGGAGGATGCCGCAGCGACTCGGGTTTGCTCGGCCCGAAACCGGATGAGGCGCTTGCGGATCAGCGGATACCGTCCCGCCAGGATTTGCGCAGCCAGCAATCCGGCGTTCTCCGCCCCGCCGATCGCCACGGTCGCTACCGGAATTCCGCGCGGCATTTGCACAATGGACAAGAGAGAATCGAGGCCTCGAAGATTCTCAGTGGGGATGGGCACGCCAATGACCGGCAAGTAAGTTTTGGCCGCCAACATGCCGGGCAAGTGAGCCGAGCCGCCGGCGCCGGCGACAATGACTTCGATCCCGCGTGCGGGCGCCTGTTCCGCATAGGCGAACAACCGATCGGGGGTCCGGTGTGCGGAAACCACCAATAACTCGCTCGGAATCCCAAGCTGCGTCAAAACAGCCACCGCCTTTTCCAACACGGGAAAGTCGGTTCGGCTTCCGCCCAAGACACCGACCAGCGGGACAGTGCTCTGATTCGTCTCCGGCCAGAGCGTCACATCTTTTCGGGAACGTTGAACGGCCATCACTTCCCCCCTCAACAGCCGGGACTGGGTCGAACCCGTCCGCGTGTACCGCTCAACGTCCCAGCGACTCACAGACTCACAGTTCCGCCAGGATGATGCGTGCCACCGACCATGCAACGGGTTCATCAACATCCCGGTTCGGGCCAACACCTTAGTCTTTCTCAGAGGAAAGGGTCAAGCCGGCTTGATCGCCATCGGCGAACCAGATGCCACGCGGACGGTACAGTTACTCCCGAATACTTCTTAAGACGCTATTTGACCCACCCATAAGGAATTCTTATAATGGCCTATTAGGAGAGGCCCCCGTGCAGCGTCCGACCGACTCTCTGAAAAATAAGGTGCGAGCTCCTGTCGATCAGCCGACGGGGCTCGAAGACATCGATGTTGATAATTTCGCCACATCCGCCAAGCTTCAAGTCTGGGAACACGTCAAGGTTCCGGATTATCTCCGCCGCTACGGCAGGATGTCGATCAAGCTCCTGCTGTTTTTCTTCCTGATCATCGCCTTCGTCCCCTGGACACAGACGATAACCGCCACCGGCCAACTCTCGGCCTATTCGCCGTATGAGCGGCCTCAGAATATCGAGGCGCAGATCACGGGCCGCATCAGGAAATGGCATGCGTATGAAGGCGTCCGGGTCAAGCAAGGTGAACTGATCCTGGAGCTGGACGATGTCGATCCCAATTTCATGGCGCCGGAGCTGCTGTCGCTCCTGGAGCAGTCCAAAGTCGCGCTTGATCAGAACCGGAAGGCGGCCTTGGACCGGGCCGAGCAGTTGGACAAGCGGATCAAGGAGATGAAAAATCTCGTCAAGGCGGCGGTTCCGTCTGCGGATGCCAGGGTGCGTGAGGCCGACAATATAGTGAGGGCCGCCGAGCAACGGATCGTGGCGGCGAAAGTGGCGGTCGATACGGCCGAGCTGAATGTGGATCGGCATCGGCAACTGGCCTCGCAAGGCTTGGTCTCTCAACGAGAGCTGGAGCTGGCGATCCAGGCGGCAATCGCCAGCAAGGCCGAGCAACAAGGCGCAGAGGCCATGTTGAAGGAGGCTCAGCAGGGGATGAAAGCCCTCAGTTTCGGGCGCGATCAAATCAGCGCCGATGTTCTGCAACGTCTCTTGGATGCTGAAGCCAGCCGAGCCGGGGCTTTAGGTGACGCCGCGCGCGCGACCGATCAATTAGCCGCGATTGAGTTGCGTCTTTCCAACGCGACGCAACGGCGGGTCGCCAGCCGTATCGTCGCCCCGATGGACGGCACCGTCGTGCGGATGGCACAGGTGGGCATTGGGGAAACCGTCAGGCAGGGCGATAAGCTCTTGCGCATTTCTCCGTTAAGTGCGGACAAAGCCACCGAGATGGTTGCTGATGGACTCGACGCGCCGTTATTGAACGTCGGCCGGAAGGTACGGTTGCTGTTCTATGGGATTCCTGCTATCCCGCTGCCGGCGTGGCCGGAGTTGATGGCCGGGACCTACGGCGGGGTCATCAAAGTCGTCGATCAGGTCGATGATGGAAAGGGGAACTATCGGTTTTGGGTCGTGCCCGACCCCGAGGACCGGCCATGGCCTGAACAGGCGCACGTCCGACAAGGCACCAAGGTCATGGGGTGGGTGATTCTCAATCGCGTTCCGCTGTGGTACGAACTATGGCGCCGGTTTAATTTGTTCCCGCCTGATTATCAGGAGGGCCCGCCATCTCTGCTTGACACTCTGCTGCCTAGAGCCGGCAGAGGCTCCAAGTAGCCGGTGGACGGCACCGAGCATACACACCTTTCCTTTTTACTGCAGCCTCTATTGTCCCAGGTATCAGTCGGCCGGAGCGAAAGGAGATCATCCGATGATCCATACCCTCCGATTCATCGCCTGTCTAGCAGGTTTAGCGTGCGTTTTGACCGGCGCGAGCGCGGCGGCCGCTGAGAATGGCGCGCCGTCGAAGCCACTGCCCCCCATTCCTCTCTCGCTGAACGAGGTTCTCGCTTGGGTCGACCGGTCCCATCCGCTGCTCCAGGGCACCGGCACCGAGAAAATCGTCGCAAGAGGAAAATTCCTCAAAGCCCTCGGCGCCTTTGAGCCCGTGCTCGTGAACGACGCCGAGGTGGAACGTTTTGTTCCGCGCGGATCGTTGGATACGCGGACGGCCGGGTTCAATGACACCTTCATCGAATTGAGAGATCCATCCGGCGTCAGAGGAATTGCGGGCTATCGCCGCGCTATCGGGGAAGCGATCATTCCCGATCTTTCCTTCGGTGACAACAATCAGGCGCTGCTCGGGATCTTTATTCCGATTCTGCGCGGGCTGAAGATCAATCCCGATAGCGCAGAGCTGAAACGGTCGGGATTGGCCGACCCCCGTGCGGATGTGCAGATCGCGCAGACGCGCCAAGATCTCTTTGTCGCCGCCGCCAACCAATACTGGGATTGGATCTCCGCGATTAAATTCGCCGACCTGCAAAAACGGGCGCTCAGAGTCGCAGAGGACCGACTGAAGCAGATCGATCAACGAGCTAAGGCGGGCGCGGTTGCTCCGCTTGATGTGGTAGAGGCGAATCAAGAAGTTCAGCGACGGAAAGAGATTCTGATCGCCGGCACCCGCGCCGTGGAACAAGAGCAGTATAAGTTTTCGATGTTTCTTTGGGACAAGGATGTCCCGACCAGTCCGCCTCTCGACCGGGCATCGGATTTTCCGAAGGAAACCGACCCGCCGTCGGGCGAGACGGTCCGTGCTCAAAAGTTGCACGCGCGCACGATCCGCCCTGAAATCCGTGAAGTGCAGATCGAAGCCAAACTGAACAACATCGATCTGGAACTGGCGAAGAACAACCTTCTGCCGAGCCTGGACGCGGAAGCCGCGCCGGCCCGCAATCCGGAAAAATTCGTCCTTGGCTTGGGTTATCGATTCGGCGTGGAAATGCGGATTCCGTTCCTGCAGCGGCGGGCGCGCGGTGAGGTGATCGAGGCGCAAGGAAAGGCGGACCGACTGGTGCTCATTCAGAAGTTTCGGGAACAACAAATCGTGGTAGACATCGATAACGCCTTATCAGCCGTTGAACGCGCGAAAGAACGGATCGCCGCAGCTTTTCAGGCCTTGCAGATGGCCAGAACCTTGGAAGAGGGCGAGCGATTCCGATTCAGCTTGGGCGCCACCAGTGTCCTCTTCGTCAATCTCCGCGAGCGTAACGCCGTGGATTCCGAAAATCAGTGGATTCGAGCGCAGGCCGACTACCAGAAGGCGCTGGCGTTCTATCAGTGGGCCATCGGGACGTGGGCACAGAGCCCGGCCACTGCCATACCGGTGAGCTATAAGGCTATTCAGTAAAGGGAGCCGTGGTATATTCGTGCCGCCTCTGATAGGCTATAAGCGCCCATTGGCGCAGGTTCCAGAGGCCGCCCGACAGTCAACCGTGAGCGGTCGGTAAACGATTGGGAACGGGATAAATTCCGCATGAGCAACCCGACTCCCTTTTACCCGCACAGCCAGCCGGGTCTGACGAAAGACACGGTCGCGCGGCTCCTTTTCCTCTTTCAACTTGAAAAAAAGATTGTCACCCTCATCGCGTCCTATGCGCTCGCAATCGGGTTGTTCTCGCTGATCGTTCCTCTCACCGTGCAGGAATTGGTCAACACGTTTGCGTTCGCTATTCAGCCGGTCATGATCATCACCCTCACCAGCATCATGGCGATGACGTTGATCTTTATCGGCGGCTTGCGTGTACTGCAAACCCGCTCTATCGAGATCCTAGTCCAGCGCCTCTACACGCGGATTTCGCTTGCCTTGACCCAGCAGCTCCCTCGTTTCAAGGATGAGGCCCTGCTCTCAAAATATGTGAACTATTTCTTTGAAGCCGAAACGATGCCGCGCGCTTTGGTGGCCATGCTGGTCGACCTGATGAACGTCACGGTCGGCGGTATCGTCGGGATGACGATTCTTGTCTTCTACCACCCATACTTTTTGGTGTTCGATGTGGTCCTGCTGACCGGTTTTCTGACGGCGATCGTGGTCCTCAGTCGAGGCGGTCTGAAGAGCACGATGAAAGTGAACAAACTGCACTACGAAACCTTGAATTGGATGCAGAATATTACCGACAATCTGCTCCATCTGAAAGCCACCGCAAGCACCCCGCTCTTGCTCAAGAAGACCGACGTTCTGGTCCAAGAGTATGTGGCCGCTCGAAAGCGACGATCCGATATCCTGCACCGGCAATACAAGGGTTCGATGGTGTGGCAAGCCCTTGGTCACAGCAGCCTCATCGGCATGGCTGGATGGTTGCTGTCCGTCGGTCAGATTACACTCGGTCAATTCGTCGCGGCTGAGGTCATCGTCGGCACCTTACTGTTGAATTTCGACACGGTCGCCAGGCGCATCTATGCGGTCTTCTATTTCTTCACGTCATTAGACGAGTTGGCGTTCCTCTTCGCGCTTCCCAAGGATACCATTACAGGACAATTGTCCGTCTCGCTTCCCGATCCGGGCATCCATGGTGTCCGGCTGACCTGCAAGGATATCTGCTTTGCTTACCCTGATGGAGAGCCGTTATTCAGGAATTTTAATCTGGAGGTGTCGCCGGGCGAAAAGCTCGCGATTTTTTCCAGCACCAGCACGTGCAAAACCACCTTGGCTCGGTTATTGGCCGGCCTCTACACGCCGACGTCGGGCGTCATCCGGTATAACGGGATCGACCTCCGTGATGTGAACATGGATTCTCTGAATGCCTGCCGCGGTCTTGTGCTCGACTCCCAGCTCACACTCTTCGAGGGAACACTTGAGGAAAATATCACCATCGCGCGTCCAGCAATCTCGTACGAGGATGTCCGATGGGCGCTTCGTTTTGTGGAGATCGAGGAAGAAGTCGATGAGCTTCCGCTGGGCTTGCGGACGCCTGTCAAAGCGCGCGGGAAGACCTTTACGACCAGTCAGATCCTCAGAATTCTGGTGGCGCGCGCGATCGTGACCCGACCACAAATCTTGATTTTGGACGGAACGCTGCATAGCCTGGCGCCCTCGACCCGGGAAACGATTCTTCGCAGGCTTTGCTCAAAGGATGAGCCTTGGTCCGTCATTTTCGTATCCAATGACTCGACCTTAGCCACTCACGTGGATCGTCGGGTTGTTTTGGACTAGCCTTTTCTAGAGGAGAGTTCTTCCCGCTGGTGATGTGTTTGTCCGGTAGGCTTCACGGGCGTGCACGCTCTCTGAAGCCCTCAAGGAGAGACGGTCTTGGCTCAACGATTTTCTTTGCGGCCGTATCGCCCGACGTGGAATCAAATCGTGGTCAGCCTGCTCATTGCAGGACTCGGATTCATGGGCGCACAGGCTCTGAGTCAAATCGATCAGGATCTTCGCATCATGTATACAGAATATACACTGGCAGCCACGGATCTCGCCCATATCTCCGCCGATATTATCCGGTACCGCACCATTATTATTCGGTCTGTGGAAGCGCCGACGAAAAAAGACTTCGACCGCATTACGGCCTCGCTACCCGATCAACGGGCTCGCATTCAACATGCGATCGATCGCTACGCGGCGGCGAGCTTACGCGTCTCGCGTAGCGGGCGGAGCGAACCGGAAGATCTTCATGCCGTCATGGAAAGCCTGGACGCTTATTTTGCAGCGGCCAGCCGAACGATCGGCTTGATGGTCCAGATGTGGATGTCGCGGTCACCGCAGGACGCCGCCGAATTGAGAACGAAGGCGGAGCACCACGCGGCGGATAATTCAGGGCCGAAACTGATCCAAGTCAGCCTCGCGCTGGACCGGCTCCTGGAAACCGTCGCCGATGTGGCGAAGGACATGCGTGATGAGGGCACCAAAACCATCCGCGCCACCAGTTCGGCTCTGATGGTCGGCAGCATCGTGATCGCCTTTGTGAATCTTCTTCTCAGCCGCGCGGCCACATCGCCGGAGCGTAAGCCCGATATGCTCTCCGTCCCGTCGGAGAGCAATCGTTCCCCTGTGGCTGACCGCGATCTGAGCGCTCCCATTTCCATGTCTGCCAAGGAACCGGACCCGCTGTTTCGACAGAATTGAATCGGACAGGCCGATTCTCAGCGCGACCCTCGTTGGTCCTCATCTGATCTCGCTAATGCCGTCAAGAGTTTCTCGCGCTCTCGCTCCGTCAGATTTTGCCATTGTCCGACAGGTAAATCATCGATCGTGATATTCATAATCCTGGTGCGGTGAAGGGCCACGACGCGATAGCCGACCGCGTGGCACATCCTGCGAATCTGGCGGTTCCGGCCCTCCGTCAGGATGATGCGAAAGGCCTGCCGGCTCACTCGTCGGATCACGCACGATCGTGTGGGGCGATTCAGAATGACGACCCCTCCGGCCATCCGGTCGAGGAAAGTTTGATCGAACGACCGGTCGACCTGAACCAGATACTCTTTCTCATGATGGTATTCCGCCCGCAACACCCGATTGACGATATCACCGTCGTTCGTGAGCAACATCAAACCGGATGAGTCCTTGTCCAGCCGGCCGATCGGAAAGATACGCTCCGGATGTCCGATGTACGCGATGATATTTCCCTGCACGTGCGGCTCGCTGGTCGTGGTGACGCCAATCGGTTTGTGAAATTTGATATAAACCGGCGTCTTTCTCCACGGGACCACGATCCCGTCCTGGGTGATCACATCGCGTGGACCCACGCGATCACCGAGGACCGCCGTGCGGCCGTTGATCGCCACGCGCCCTTCCTCGATCAGACGGTCTGCCTCACGCCGGGAACACCACCCGTGCTCAGTGAAGAACTTATTGACGCGAATATGACGAGAAGGCTCAGAAGATATCGAACGGTCGGCCGGCCGTCGCCCGGCCGTGGCATGCGGCTTGAGGAATTTGCGCAAAGCCATCGGATGATAATGGCGAGTCGGAGGTCATGGGAAAACGGACAGGCTACTTCGCGCGGCGCGCGGCGCGGATACGGCCGAGGATGCGATAGATCAGCCGGGCCACCGTAAATTGCGGCGCGACAAATCCTTCGATCGGCGCGATCTCGCTGACGTCCATTCCGACAATGCCGGGACCCTTCGCGAGGGCGGTGACCAACGTCAGCACATCATACCACCCCAGTCCGCCCGGCTCAGGCGTTCCCAATGCGGGAACGAGAGAGGCATCCAGCCCGTCGCAGTCGAACGTCAGGTACACAGGACCCGAGCAGGACTTGACCACTTCCGGCACCCAATGGGCCGCCTGTCCCCCATACGGGCCGGACGGATCCAAGATGGAGGACGCGAAGAAGGTCGCGATCGTTTTCGTGCGGTTGATGAGATCGATTTCCTCTGATGAAATCGAGCGGATGCCTACCTGGACCAGAGGAAGTCCATCATCCACCACACGGGCCATCACGCTGGCATGGCTGAACGGATTTCCCTGATACGCCTGGCGAAGGTCGCCGTGCGCATCAATCTGGACGACGCAGAGATCGGAATGAGCGCGGGCATGCGCCCGAATCGCCCCCAACGCGCCGGTATGTTCTCCGGTCAGCGTCAAGATGAGCCGATCCGGATCGAGGTGAGGGCGGACGTATTCGTAGATGGCATCGACTGCTTCTCGATCGACTTGTCCGTGAAGGTCCAACGGCTCAGCCGTTGCCACACCGCCCCATTGTTGATAGGGTTCAAACCCGAGGGTTTCATCATACAGCTCGACCTGCTGGGAGGCCTCAATAATGGCAGACGGCCCGCGATCCGATCCGGACACATAACTCGAGGTGTATTCATACGGAGCCGGGAGCACATAGACGCCGGCTTGGCCCGGATGGCACCAGGGTTCCTCCAAGCCGAGAAAATTCCGATCGGGACCGAGCCAACCCTCAGGAAGCGTCACGGCTCACCCGTAATCATATTCGATGTGTCTGGGATCAAACGCTCAGGGCCACCCTGCGTTCTCATGATGTTCACCGGCGCGAACGGGACTTGGGGAGGTTTTCGAGCGGGATAAAGACTCCGCAGGCGACCACGGTGGTCCATCGGCCCGCCTTCCCGATCGCGGATTGAGTGATGTTCATCGTCCGGACGATTTTGCCTCCCATCTTGAAAACCTGCTCCCGTTCCTTCCATGCTGAGTTGGGATCAAATTCCACTCCCAGTGTTGTCGCCAGCATCTGAGCCGCAAGATCTTCGGTATACTCTCCCGACTCTTCATCGGTTTCACCATACGCATGATGCTCGGAGAGATAGCCGTAGGTTCGGCGGTCTGTGGGGATGGCGAGGCCGACGGATGCGGAGATCAACCGGTTGCGCTCATTGGTGTCAGAGCGGGCCATGACACAAAAGGTGATTTCACCGGGATTCAGCAGTTGTTCTCCGCGCTTTCTTGGAACGATTTTACACGCCGGGGGAAGAATTGACGACACGCTCACCAGATTGCAGTAAGCGATTCCCGCGCTGCGCAATGCCTGCTCGAATGACGCGAGCTTCTCCTTGTGGACCCCCACACCCCGCGTTAGAAACAGATGAGTTGGAACCATCGTGCCTCCCTTAGCCGCCTCACCCGGCTTGCCCGATCTCTCTCTCGCTCATAGCGGATTCGCAAATGAGACGGCCCTTCTCATCTGCGCGTGAACGCTTCACCGGTGTCGCGCGCAACACCGGGCCGCAGTTGTACCAAGTTGCTGGTGTTTCCGCAATATGGACACATGTTTTTTTGACGTCAGGCTGGAGGAGCCGTCATGGCTGAACAGGTGCTTAGGCGTTCGCGGACGGATCGACATTCAGGACGAGCAGCTTGAGTTCCGTCATCTCCTCGATGGCATAGCGCACTCCTTCACGGCCCAACCCTGAATCTTTGACCCCACCATACGGCATGTGATCTGCGCGGAACGTCGGAATTTCGTTCGCCAACACCGCCCCGACGTCCAATTCTCGATACGCTCGGAACACCTTGTCGATATCACGGGTAAAGATTCCCGCTTGCAATCCGAATGGCGAATGGTTGAGAGCCTGGAGCGCCTCGTCAAACCGAGTGTAGGGCGTGACGGTCATGACCGGGCCGAAGACTTCTCGACACGACACCTTCATGTCGGGTGTCACTTCGGTGAGGACCGTCGCCTCGACCAGTGAGCCCGAGCGCTTTCCACCGGCTCTGATCCGGGCGCCCATGGCGACGGCTTCATGGATCCATTCTTCAACGCGGCGGGCGGCAGCCTCATCGATCAGCGGTCCGATCACTGTCGCTTCATTCATAGGATCTCCAACCTTGACGGCAGCGACGTGCGCCAGCAGCTTGTCCAGAAACGACGGATAGATGGCTTCATGCGCGAACACCCGTTGAACGGAAATACAGGATTGGCCGGCATAGACGAACCCTCCCGCCACACAGCGATGTGCGGCATGGTCCAGGTCCACGTCAGGCTCCACGATCACACCTGCATTTCCGCCCAACTCCAGCGCCACGCGCTTGTTGCCGCATTTCGCCTTGAGCATCCACCCGACCGGCGCGCTGCCGGTAAAGCTCAGCATTTTGAACCGGGGATCGGTGACGAGTTGCTCCGCAACCGTGTTCTCACAGGGCACCACGTTCAGAGCCCCGTCTGGAAGTCCGGCATCGAGAACGATTTCTCCCAACAACAGCGCCGTGAGCGGAGTCTGGGGCGCCGGTTTCAGCACAATGGGATTGCCGACGGCGAGACACGGGGCGACTTTGTGCGCGACGAGGTTGAGCGGGAAGTTGAAGGGGGTAATACCGAGCACCGGGCCGATCGGAAATCGGCGAGCGACTCCAAGATGGGTCTCTGTCCCCCTCGTGAGGTCCAAGGGGATGACCTCACCGGGGATTCGTTTGGCTTCTTCAGCCGCTACCGTGAAGGTTTGAATGGCTCGATTGACTTCGCGCCGCGCGTCGGAGAGAGGCTTGCCTGCCTCAGCGGTCACCGTGCGGGCCAACTCATCGAGCCGATCGGCGATCGATCCGGCAATCTTCGCCAGCGCAGTCGCCCTCGCATACGAGGGCAATCGGCGCATCTGGGAGAATGCCTGCAGCGCCGTAACAACGGCTTCCTCCGCCTCCTGTTTGCCGGCCTGGCATACATCGGCTACCTTCTGGCGGGTATATGGGTTGGTGACGGGAGCCGTCAGCGCGGTTTGCTTCCACTGCCGACCGATGAGAAAGGGACGTGCATCGGACACGAGGGTTCTCCTAACACTGGGTGGGCTCGGATTCGGAGGCTTGATCAGGTTCTCCCACGGGCTGCACCCCGCCGGCTCGCGCCTGTTCGGCCTTGGCGATCAGCTCTTCGGTGCCCCAATCGCGAATCGACTCCAAGCTGAAGGCCTCATAGGTGGACACGCCATGGCAAGTCGGGCAATCGGGCATGGGGACTTTACGCAGAAAAACTTCATTTAAACACGACATGCAGACTAAGAACTCGGGCTCACCTGCTTCACAGTCCACGCTCCAAAATGTTTGTTCCTGTTCCATAATGTCCTTTTCTTGTGGATATCACACATTCTTTTAGATATCAGATTCTTGCGAATATGCCGCTTTGACTATTTACGTGAGGCAAGCATGAGAAGACGATCGATCTGCTCTTCAAAGACTTCGAAAGGAAAGGCGCCCGGAATGGCGATGGCGGGCTCCTTCGCCGTGCCTTCTGTCCTCAAGAGAAGAAAGCCCGGGGTTCCGCGGAATCCCAATTCGACCCCTTCATCCTTGTCCCGAAAGATATCATCGGTGTGTCGGGCCTCCTGCAAACACGTGGTAAAGGCGACGAGATCTAACCCGATGGTTTTGGCATGGCGTTGAAATTCGGCCTGATGCAATCGTCCGTCGAATAGCCGATCATGCATAGACCAATAACGGCCCTGATCACCTGCGCACCGGGCCGCAATAGCTGCGTCGAGGCCTGGCCCCTGCGACGCCCGCGGATAATCCCGATACAGAAATCGAAGCTTTCCCGTTTCGACATATTTCGTGTGAATGCGAGGCCACGTCTCGAGGAAGAACTTTTTACAAAACCCGCACGTGAAATCGGAATATTCGATCAGGGTCACGGCAGCCTTCGGATTCCCTCTCGCCCGAACTTCCGCCGGGAATTGCGGGATTGCGTCTTTACTTCCGACTCGCTCCGGAAATAGGCTCATGACGCTAAGACTGCTGAGAAGCACAAGAGTAGCTGCCGAGGCGCGAGCACGTCCCCGTCTCCCGAACGCCCACGCCCCACGATATTGTTGGCTTGCGGCAGTCCGGCCTTGCTGAACTTCAGAAGCTATTTGCTCGACTTCTCTTATCTGTTCACTCATGTTGATTGAGGGTGCGACCTCGATTTTGCTTGACCCTCTGTCGTCGCCGTTTCCCTTGTAGCCGCCGTTCGACGGCTTGCCGAGACGCTCGCGTCGGAACACGGAGCTTGCGCACCTTGTTCAACTGGTGCAGGCGCTTGATGAGACGGACAAAGGCCGTTTCACGATTACGGTGCTGCGATCGTGAATCTGCTGCGATCACGCGGACACCGGAGGGCAGATGCAGCAGCCGGATCGCAGAATCCGTCACATTTCGATGTTGGCCTCCCGGTCCACCGGATCGAAAGGACTCAATCACAACTTCGTGTTCCAACGCCGCACGATCGGTCCGGTATTGAGCGGGTGAATTCCGCCTCGTGGTCATAGTGCGGCTTCGAATCCGGCCAAGAGCCGGCGGTCAGGAATTCTTGTTCTTGGATTGAGTCCGCTCCAGCAGCCCCATCATCAGGAGCGGCCAGACCACCGTAGCATCGCTCAACACTTCGGCAAAACGGCCGCCTTCTGCAGGAGGAACAAACTTGCCCCACGAGATCCCTTCGGTATACGTGCACCCACTTAGCCCGCCCCAGTAATCCGGTTCCGGACAAATCCGAACGCCATATTGGAACCGCGGGGGCTTCACGTTTAATCCGAGACGTACATTACCGATTTCCACATACGGCGCCACTTGCTGAGCCCAATTTCTAGGCACTCCGCCGCCGATGGTAAAAATACCCAGCCGCTTGGCCGGCAAGACCTTGTCGGTGTAGCTATTTAAATCCAGATAGGGATTGAACAGAGGCTGTGTCTGATGGAGCGTGCGCAGAATCGCGACATCGCCGTCGTCTGCCTGTTTGCCGCTACGAGCGCGATCGATCTGCTGGCCCATCGCCCATGTGGCAACATCCAGCCCCATTTCGGAATCCGTGAAGGCCGGAATATAGACCGGCACCTTCTTGAGATACGCGCTCTTCAGAATACCGCTTCCATCATGTTCCTCGACCAGGGTGCGGCCGAGTTCCCGCGTCATAAATTCCGATGACAACGGCTGCGACGGGTCAATTCGCTTAAGCGTCTTGGAGACGACATGTTCGACATAATTGAGATTGGCCTCCATCTCCAGCGTATCATAGACCCGATTGTAGCCTTTCCGGAAGAGTTCTTCGTCGCGCATCGTGGGATCGTGGCGGTAATGGATTTTGCCGACCGATTCGCTGAGACCATGCGCAATCAGAGCGCCTGTCGACACAATGGCTTGCACCATGCCGCGATCGATCATGGTGCTGACTATTTTCCCCATCTTGGCGATCGTCATGGCGCCGGAAAGCGTCAGCACGACGAAGCAATCCGGATCTTCGATCATGGCGTCCAATACTTCAAACGCCTCCCCAAGTCGCCGTCCGCCGAAGGCGGTTTTTCGCATTGCGCTCAACAAATCGGAGAAGGATTGAATTGTTTCAGGGTCAAGGGGCTCTAAAGCTTCAAGCCCATCTTCCGCCCCGTCGTGGAATTCCCGTGCTTGCATACCGTTCGCTCCTGACTTGTGACTCGATTTTCACGGTTACTTTATTGCATAACGCGCCTATGGGCGTCAATCAAGCGAGCGACGTGCTATGCGCGGCGCGGCAATAGTCAGGGCAGAATGTGGCTACCTCTTCGGCCGATCTGAGCCCATACACCAAAGGTCGATCAGTGTTAGAAGGTTATGGAAGAAAGAAGAGCGGCGGGTTATGCGAAGATGTTGGACTGAATGGAAGTTTTGTGGACGAAGAGTGCCGAATCATGATGAGAGGAAAACATTGAAGCACAGGTGAATTATGGATCGTTGCATCTGAAACGCTGTCTTTTATCCTGACACATCGTTGCAGCCACTCGTTTGGTTTGGCACACCCGCCTTGAGATGATTGACAGTCCAATGATCAAGGGTCCCATCGCTATCCAGGTTTGCCACAGCCGTAGCCGTAAAAGTTGTTGCAGTTCCGCCAGGTGGCATAGTGGGTCCCATCGCTGCCCCTAGACACACAGGGTTCTCACCTACGGCCCCCCCAACGCCGTTAATTTGGTCCCCTGGCGCTCCCGAACGGTAGGTGTAGCGGTTCGTCCCCCCAGTTAACACGAACCCGATATTTCCAAATGAATCATAGGTTGCCTGATGGGCGAAAAACGCCGTCTGCGACGTATAGATTCCGTCAAGATTGGTTCTAGCTTCGGCCTGGCGGGATATCGCTTGATATCGAAGATAGTTCGGGATGGCAATAGCCGCTAAGATTCCAATGATTGCCACGACAATCATCAATTCAATAAGGGTAAATCCGATTTCGTCGCATAATCGATGGACGAGTACTTTCTTATGTCTTCGCCTATTCATCGTTCCTCCACGGCCTAGTCGAGCTTTCCAA
>JBOHOS010000623.1:0-9576 GCA_050731295.1 Nitrospiraceae bacterium
GTGCAGGCGCGCGCCCGGCAACCCCTGCGCACCACGCTGGAACTCGCGTCGGTCATTCGCACGGCTGTGCCGGTCAGCTATCGCCATAGCCGTATTCATCATGCGACGCGGACCTTTCAGGCTCTGCGTATCGCGGTGAACCAGGAACTGGAGGTGCTGGAGCCCTCGTTCCGTGATGCGGTCGATGTGCTGGCTCCAGGCGGCCGCCTTTGCATTATCTCCTTTCATTCGCTGGAAGACCGCATCGCCAAGCAGACCCTTCGCGGCCTCTCCACTGGCCCGGAGCCGCGCGTGAAAGTGATCACAAAAAAGCCCACGGTGCCGTCGGAAACGGAACGCCACAGCAATCCGCGAGCGCGTAGCGCGAAGCTGCGGGTCGCCGAGCGTCTCTCGGTGGAGAGGCGTGCATGAAAATTCTAGCCGGTCTCGCCGTGCTGTCGCTGGTGCTTCTGTGTGTGTGGGAGCGGGTCGACGTCGTGCAGGTCGGATATCGCATCGAGCACCTCAAGGCGAAAAAGCTGGTGCTCGAGCGCGAGCGGGATGAGTTGCGTGTGAAGGTGTCCGGCCTGACGGCGCCTGAGAAGATCGCCAAACTGGCCACTGAGAAACTGGGCATGGCCCCGCCTCAGCAGGGGCAAGTGAAACTTGTGAAGGTCGAGCCTGGGACCCCGACAAAGACGAGACCGGATACTCGCCAACTCTGGCTGGCAAAGAATGGCCCCTAAGGAAGGTACGTGACCGGAGCTGAGACCCATCGCGGTCGCCGGATCGTCGTCGCGTTGACGCTGGGGGCGGGGTTTGCCGTTATTCTCTTCAGGCTGTTCAGTTTGCAAGTCCTGCAGGCGGGCGAGCTGACCGC
Organism: Nitrospiraceae bacterium; assembly: GCA_050731295.1. Taxonomy (GTDB): domain Bacteria; phylum Nitrospirota; class Nitrospiria; order Nitrospirales; family Nitrospiraceae; genus JBOHOS01. Next base: position 860 of record JBOHOS010000623.1, read on the forward strand.
TAGAGCGGATCGGCAACATCAGAAAACTGTTTCTCTAGAAGGAGCCAGGGGCGCGATTTACGACCGCCAAGGGAATGTGTTGGCGATCAATATGGATGTGCCCTCGGTGTTCGGCGTTCCGGCTTCTCTCGGCTATCCCTCGGGCGTCGCGCGTGATCTCGCCAGGGTGCTCCACGTTCGGGCCGACGATATCGAGCGGAAGCTGAGACAGGAACGAAGCTTCGTGTGGATTGCGCGGAAACTGGACCCCGAGCAGGGTCGAAAGCTGGAAGATCTGTCGCTCGATGGGATCGGGATCGTGCTCGAAGGCCGGCGCTTCTACCCGAAAGGATCCTTGCTCTCCCATGTGCTCGGCTTCGCCGGTATGGACAGCCAAGGCCTCGAAGGGATAGAGCGACGCTACGACACGCAGCTCAAAGGAGACAAGCAGGTCGTCGTGCTGCAACGTGATGCGCTGGGCCGCACCGTATTCCCCAAGGGCATCAGCGAGCGGGTACCGGGCGCCGGCCATAATCTCACCCTGACGATCGATGAATTTATCCAATACATCACCGAAAAGGAACTCGAAGAAGCGGTGCTCGCCACGCGCGCCAAATCCGGAATGGTGATTGTCATGGATCCGCGAACGGGCGCCATTCTCGCTATGGCGCTCAATCCGAAGTTCGACCCGAACGCCGTCGGAGCTATTTCCGCGGATCGATGGCGCAACCGCACGCTGACGGACGCCTATGAGCCGGGTTCCACGATGAAAATCATGGTGGCCGCCGCAGCGCTGGAGGAGAAGGTCATGCGGCTCGAGACGCGCGTCTACGGGGAGAACGGGCGAATGGAGGTCGCCGGGACGTCGATTCACGATCATGACCGATCGGGGTGGATGACGTTTGCGGAGGTGATTCAGCGATCCAGCAACATTGGGGCAGTCAAGATGGCCATAGCGCTCGGCGATCGCCGCTTCCACCGCTACCTGAGCGCGTTCGGGTTCGGTGAGCGCACGGACATCGATTTGCCGGGCGAGGTCGCCGGGCTCGTGAAAGCACCGCGCGCATGGGGACGGCGCTCGCTGGCCTCCATGGCGATCGGGCAAGAGATCGGGGTGACGGCGTTACAACTCGTTACGGCCGTGTCGGCGGTCGCCAACGGCGGATGGTTGATGAAGCCGTACATCGTCTCTGAAATCCGAGATGCGAAGGGCATGGCGGTCGCCAGAATGGAACCTGTGGCGCGGCGGCGACCGATTTCTCTCGAGACGGCCCGGACCCTGACCGGGATACTCGAAGGCGTCGTCAAGCATGGAACGGGTAGCCGCGCGGCTGTCCCCGGTTATCGCACGGCCGGAAAAACCGGCACAGCCCAGAAAATTGACCCACAGACGGGACGCTATTCCGGCACGCGTTTCGTAGGATCATTCGCCGGGTATGTTCCGGCCGATGATCCACGATTGGCGATGGTGGTGGTCATCGACGAACCCCATACCGACGCGTGGGGCGGCGTGGTGGCGGCTCCGGTATTTAGGCGAATTGCCGAGCAAGCGCTGCCGTACCTGGGAGTGTCCCCTCACGAGCAGGTGAAGCTGGCGCTTGCGGCTACGGGCAGGACGAGCAGCATGCCATGACCTTGTTTGAGTTGATCGCACCGCTGGACCGGCAAGGGGAAGTGGTCGATCGGCATGGAAATCTGAATGTGGAAGTCACGGCGTTGACGGACGACTCACGCCAGGTCAAGCCGGGCTGCCTGTTTGTGGCCGTCAAGGGTGAGCGGACGGATGGCCATGGATTCATCCCGCAGGCCGTTGCGAATGGCGCGTCGGCGCTGGCCATACAGGACCGGAGCACGTCGGTCCATACGTCGTCGGTCCCGACCGTGTCCGTGCGTGATTCGAAGTCCGCCTTGGGGCTTCTTGCCGCACGGCTGTATCGCGATCCGTCGTCCCGCCTGCGGATGGTCGGCGTGACGGGCACGAACGGGAAAACCACGGTGACCTATCTCTGCAAGGGCATCCTGGAGGCCGCCGGCCGGAGCGTGGGACTCATCGGCACCGTCGCCTACCAGATCGGGCCGGAGCGACTGAACGCGTCCCACACGACTCCCGGGGCGGTCGAACTCCAAACTCTGTTGGCGCGCATGGTCGAGACAGGAATGCATACGGCCGTCATGGAGGTTTCCTCGCATGCGCTGGCCATGGATCGTACGGCGGGGTGTGAGTTCGATGCGGCGGTCTTTACGAATCTGACTCAGGATCACCTGGATTTCCATTCCGATCTGGAAGATTACTTTCAAGCGAAGCTGCGTCTGTTTGAGGATCTCTCCCCGACCGGCGCCAAAACCGGCCCCAAACGGGCGATCGTCAATGCCGATGATCCGCGCGGCGCGCGCGTCGCGCAAGCCAGCCGTGTTCCGGTGTGGACCTATTCACTTCGAAAACCAGCTGATATCAGAGCGGAAAATGTCCGTCTATCGCTCAGTGGCACAATCTTTACAGCCGTCACGCCTCTTGGGCGCCTGGAAGTGGAAAGCCGGCTGGTCGGGGAGCACAATGTCGCCAACATGTTGGCGGCCATCGGCGTCGGGTTGCATGAGGGGCTGTCGCAGGAAATGGTGTGCGAGGGCCTCCGTCACGTCGTGAACGTGCCGGGGCGATTTGAACGCGTCGACGCGGGTCAAAATTTTACGGTGGTTGTGGATTACGCGCACACGGATGATGCCTTGAGCCGCCTCCTGGTGACCGCCCAAGCGTTGAAAACCGGCCGGGTCATCACCGTGTTCGGATGCGGCGGCGATCGTGACCGCGGCAAGCGACCGAAGATGGGACGTGTCGCTGCGCAACACAGCGATGTGGTGATTCTGACCTCCGATAACCCGCGGACTGAAGATCCCATGGCGATTCTACGTGAGGTGGAAATCGGCGTCCGCGATACGCTCGGTTCCGGAACGACCCGCTACCAGGTCATCCCGGAGCGACGCCAGGCGATTGAAGCGGCGATTCGCGAAGCCCGGGGCGGAGACATGGTCCTGATCGCGGGCAAGGGGCACGAAGACTACCAGATCATCGGCGGTCAGCGACTCCATTTTGACGACCGTGAAGTGGCCCGTGAAGCGATCGAACGCGTACGGACATGATCCTTCCCTTCACGCCACGAGCATCGGCACGCGAGGTGACTGAAGCCGACATGCCGCTTTTTACCATCGAAGAAATTCTAGAGGTGACCAGCGGTCGCGTCTTGGCTTCCGACGGTCATCGTCTCAGAGAGAATATCCGCCGGCTCTCAACCGATTCCCGCGACGCCGGTCCGGGCACGCTCTTCATTGCGCTCAAGGGCGAACGGTATGACGGTCATCAGTTTGTGGAGTCGGCGTTGAGGCAAGGCGCGGTCGGCGCCATGGTCGAATCGGGTTATCGTCTTCCGGCCTCGCTCCGGCAGGGGCTGAAGGAACCGTCGCCTGGTCGATCGCATCGCCCCCCGGTGGTGCTCGGCGTGCCGGATACGCTGGTGTCCTACCAGCAGTTGGCCACGCATCACCGCAACCGATTCGACATTCCGGTTGTGGCGGTGACGGGAAGCAACGGCAAGACCACGACCAAAGAAATGGTCGCGCGCGTGCTGGAGGAACGCTGGAGCGTCTTGAAGACCGAAGGCAATCTGAATAACCGGATCGGCGTCCCGCAGACGCTGCTTCGGTTGACCCGGCGCCACAAGGCCGCCGTGATCGAGATGGGCGTTGATCAGAAAGGGCAAACGGCACAGCTGACTGAGATCGTGCGCCCGACGATCGGACTCATCACCAACATCGGTCCGGATCATCTCGAGTTCTTCGGAACCTTGGATGCCTCGGCTCAGGCCAAGGGAGAATTATTGGATCTGATGCAGCCGGACCACGCCGTGGCGTTGAACGCGGATGATGCGTTTTTCGACTACCTGGCCGCTCGGGCGCGCTGCCGCGTCGTCTCGTTCGGATTGTCCGCCAAGGCTCAGGTGCGCGCCACCGACGTGATGACGGGTCGCCGAGATGGAACGACCTTCCGCTTGATGTTGCCCGGAAAAACGCGGCCGACGCCGGTCAAGATCGGCGCCTATGGCGTGCACAACGTCGTGAATGCGCTGGCGGCGGCGGCCGTGGGACATGTCTGCGGGATGAGCGGGGTGAACATTGCCGGAGGGCTGTCCCGTTTTCGTCCTGCCACGATGCGATCGCAAGTGGAAACCCATGGCGGGATCAGAATCATCAACGATTGTTATAACGCCAATCCGGCATCGATGAAGGCCGCGATCGAGTTACTGGCCGATCTAGGCGCCGACGCTCGAACAATTGCCGTGCTGGGCGATATGTTGGAGCTGGGTCCTGAATCGCCCGCCCTGCATCGAGAGGTCGGAGCGCATCTCGCCGAGAACGGCATCTCGTTTCTCATCGCTTGCGGAACCCTCGGGCAGGCGCTGGCTGAAGGGGCGCGCGACGGAGGAATCGGAAGCGAGCGCATTCGCTTGGCCGCCGACGCCCGGGAGGCCGCCCGTGTCCTGACGTCGATGGTTCGCCGCCACGACACCGTCCTGGTCAAAGCGTCGCGAGGAATGCGGATGGAACAGGTCGTCGAAACGCTTCGCAGCCGGCCGTCGGCTCGAGCCACCTCCAGGAAAAAAGACGAGACCATCACAAAGGGACGAAAGCGCTGACCCATGCTGTACCTCCTCCTCTATCCGCTCCATACGGATTTCTCCTTCTTAAACGTCTTCCGGTATCTCAGTTTCCGGATCATCTATGCGGCCGTGTCGGCCTTTTTGCTGGCCTTCGTCCTTGCCCCTCCGTTGATCCGCAAGCTGCAAGAAATCCGCTTAGGCCAGCACGTCAGAGACGACGGCCCGAGCCGGCACTTGGCGAAAACCGGCACGCCGACCATGGGCGGACTCTTGATCTTGTTCGCGGTCGTGCTCTCGACCATTCTCTGGGCCGACGTGACGAATCACTATATCTGGCTGGCGATCCTTGCCACGATCGGGTTCGGGATGGTCGGCTTCGCCGATGATTACCTGAAATTCATCGGACGCCGATCGAAAGGTCTGTCGGCATCTCAAAAATTCGTGGCGCAAGGTTTGATGGCGCTCGCGATTGGGCTGTTCTTTTATTATCTGCCGGGCTACTCCACCAAGCTCAGCGTGCCGTTCTTCAAGCATTTCACGCCTGATTTGGGATGGCTGTACATTCCCTTTGCGGTCGTCGTGATCGTCGGCGCCTCTAACGCGGTAAATCTCACCGATGGCCTCGACGGCTTGGCCGTCGGCCCCGTGATGATCGCTTCGCTGGCTTACACCATCGTGGTCTACGTCGTGGGCAATCGGATCACGGCCGATTATCTGCTGATTCCTTATATCGAAGGCGCCGGAGAGCTCGCGGTGTTCACCGCCGCCATCTTCGGGGCAAGCCTCGGCTTTCTCTGGTTCAATACCTATCCCGCGTCGGTGTTCATGGGCGACGTGGGATCGCTTCCCCTCGGAGCGGCCTTGGGCACGGTCGCCGTCATCAGCAAGCATGAATTGTTGCTGCTGCTCGTGGGCGGCGTGTTCGTGATCGAGGCCATCTCGGTGATCTTCCAGGTGGCGTCATTCAAATCACGAGGGAAACGGATCTTTCTCATGGCGCCCATTCACCATCACTTCGAGATGAAGGGATGGGAAGAGCCGAAAGTGGTCGTGCGTCTCTGGATCATCGCGATCCTGTTGGCGTTGCTCAGCTTGAGCACCCTGAAGTTACGGTGAACGGTGGTGACGCCTGATCTCAAAGGACAAAAAGTGACCGTCGTCGGGCTGGCGCGAAGCGGCGTGACGGCGGCTCGTTTGTTAACCAGGGCAGAAGCTCGCGTCACCGTCGCTGACGGAAAGGATGAAGGGAGCCTGTCGAATGCCTTGGCTCGCGTTGATCGGCGGGCCATTCGTGTCAAGGTCGGCGCCGGATACGAGTCGGCTCTCGATGACGCCGATCTGGTCGTGATCAGCCCGGGTGTTCCCACCGGCCTGCCGGCTCTTGATGCCGTTCGCCGGCGCGGCGTGCGGGTTATCGGAGAATTGGAACTCGCTTCACGGTTTCTCGACGCGCCGATTCTGGCCGTCACCGGCACGAACGGCAAGAGCACGACGGTCACATTGGTGGGGCATGTGCTCAAAGAAAGCGGGAAGCGGGCCTTCGTCGGCGGCAACCTCGGTACGCCCATCAGCGAAGCCGCGTGCGCCGCGTGGGAGCGAGGTAGCGCGAAGGCGCTGTATGACTACATCGTGGCGGAGGTGTCCAGCTTTCAGCTCGAGACGATCGAGCGATTTCATCCGTGGATCGCCACGGTCTTGAACATCACACCGGATCATTTGGATCGGTATCCTTCGATCGAACCGTACGTCGCCGCGAAAGCAAGAATCTTTGACAATCAGACCGGAGAGGATTTCGCGCTGCTGAATTGTGATGACGAACGGGTCAAGGGGTTCGGGAAGAGCATCCGGTCAACGGTCCTGGGCTTTAGCCGAACCGCTCCGGTTGAGGAAGGCGCATGGCTGGAAGGCGATCGGGTGATGCTGCGGCTCGCCGGCCGCACGCAGGAACTCTGTCGGCGGAGCGAGATTCGCGTGCCCGGCGCGCATAACGTCGCGAACGCGATGGCCGCCCTAACGATGGGGCTGGTGTGCGGCTGTTCAACCGATGCCATGCGGCGTGTGATCAGCACGTTTCCCGGCCTCGAGCATGCCCTGGAACTGGTTCGCGAACGACACGGCGTGCGCTTTGTGAACGATTCGAAGGGAACCAACGTCGATGCCACCGTCAAGGCGCTCGAGAGCCTTGATGAGCCGATCCTGCTCATTGCCGGGGGCCGAGACAAGGGCGGGGATTTTACGAAGCTGCGCGAACCCGTGCGTCGCCGGCTCAAACATTTGATTCTGATCGGCGAAGCGGCCGGTCTCATTCAGCAGGCACTGGAGGGGTTCGAACGCACCACCCATGCCGCCTCACTTCGCGACGCCGTGGGAATCGCGGTGCGTGAGGCGCAGCCCGGCGACGTCATTCTGTTGTCGCCGGCCTGCGCCAGCTTCGACATGTTCGCGGATTACCAGGACCGCGGTCGTCAGTTCAAGGCGCTGGTCAACGAATTGCCGTAGAGCAGCGGATAGCGAATAGCGAGGCGGAAGACAAGATGCAAAACCATTCGCACTTTTGGCTATTGGCTACCAGCTATTCGCTATTGGCTTAGGAGAACAATGAATGTCGCGCAGGACCAGCGAAGGGGGAACGCTGACGCTCCCATGGTCAGCGTCTTCGGACCGGCCGACGGGACGACCCAATGCGGATGGAACCGTCCTGACGGTCACGGCGCTGCTCGCCGTGATGGGCCTCGTGATGGTCTACAGCGCCAGCGCCGTGGTGGCCGAGAATCGGTTTCACGATTCGGTGTATTTCCTCAAACGCCAGGTGGCGTGGCTGGGGTGCGGGTTCTTGCTGCTTCAGATCGCCTCGCGCCTGGATTATCTGGTGTGGCGCAAGCTCGCGCTGCCGATCTTGGCGCTGACAGCCCTGCTGCTTCTCATTGTCCTGATGCCGTCGCTGGGCGTCACGGCCAAAGGCGCGAGACGCTGGTTTCATCTGGGTCCGATCTCCGTGCAGCCGGCGGAGATGGCCAAGCTGGCGCTGGTCCTGTATCTGGCGGCGTATCTCACCAGAAAAGAAGGACGGATTCGAGAACTGGTGTCCGGCTTTCTCCCGCCGCTGGTCGTGATGGGTTTGCTGAGCGCGCCGATTGTGCTGCAGCCCGATTTGGGGACGGTCTTGGTCATGGGGTTAGTGACTCTGGGCCTTCTGTTTCTGGGCGGAGCTCGATTGAATCACCTGTTCGGGTTGGTTCCGATCGTCGTGCCGCTGTTGGCGGTCGCGATCTGGAAATCGCCGTACCGGCTCCAACGGTTGATGATTTTTCTCGATCCGGGGAAGGACCCAACCGGCGCCGGTTTCCAGGTGAACCAGTCGTTCCTGGCCTTTGGGAGCGGGGGGCTGTTCGGGGTGGGCTTGGGAGAAGGGAAGCAGAAGCTCTTCTTTTTGCCGGAGGCGCACACCGATTTTGTGCTGGCTTTGGTCGGGGAGGAACTGGGCTTGGTGGGCACCGCGGCCATCATCATCCTTTTCGCCGTCTTGGTCTTCAAAGGTTTTCAGATTGCGGGACGGGCCCGCGATCCATTCGGCCGCTATTTGGGGCTCGGCATCACGTTGCTGATCGGAGTGCAGGCGCTGATCAATGCCGGTGTGGTGACGGGACTTCTCCCGACGAAGGGCCTGACACTGCCGCTCGTCAGTTATGGCGGATCGTCGCTGCTTGTGAGCTTGCTGAGTGTCGGTATCCTGTTGAGCATTTCCCGCGATCGGCAAGGGGGGCGGCCCGCCGGCGGGCACAGCAGGACCGGCGGGCGATGAACGTCATCATAGCAGCCGGTGGCACCGGTGGTCACCTGTATCCTGCCATTGCGCTGGCGCATGAATTTCTTCGTCAAGAGCCATCGACCGAGATTCGATTCGTCGGCACGTCTCGGGGCATCGAGGTCAAAGTGCTTCCCCATGAAGGCTTCGAATTGAACACGATCACGGCGTTACCGGTGATGGGGTTGGGACCGCGCCAAGCGCTGACCGCGCTCTTCGCTTTGCCGAGGGGCGTTAGGGAATCGGTTGCGATTCTCAAGCAGCACCGCGCGGACCTGGTC
>JBOHOS010000624.1:0-16664 GCA_050731295.1 Nitrospiraceae bacterium
CTCATTTACAGGGAGTAAGCATAGCTAGGTTGAGGAAAAAGAGCAGGTGAACCTTTATCCTTTAGCTTCCTTAATAGCCTCGGTAAGCTGTCTACTAGTAGGGCTTTTTGTTTATCTTAAGGATACCCAGAGGCTTATCAATCGGTCTTTCGCACTGATTACGTTTCTAGCCGGAGTTTGGACGGTTTTTCCCTTTCTTGTTTCCCTCCCCGCTGATGTCGCGACGGCGACCGCTATTGGACGAACCATCTATCTATTTGCACCCTTTGTGCCAACTGCCTTTTATTATTTTGTTGTCGTACTATTGCATAGAGAAAATGACCCATTCGCACGCAACCTTGTCAGAGCGCTACTTTTTTGTTCCATCGTTTTTTCCGCATTAGCCTTCAACACCAACTTTATCCAAGGGGTCCTTCGCGAGGATTCATTGTTTGCCATCATACCTGGCAAACTTTATGTTCCATTTACGGTCTTTTTTGCTCTTGGCTGTGGGTATGCCTTCTATGAAACTTTTCTGAATTATCGCGAATCATCTGGCTCTAGAAGAAATCAGCTCAAATATATACTGACCTCGTTTGCCCTAGCATATACGGCCGGCTTCATGCACTTCATCGGCGCCTATTTCCATGTGGAACCCTTCCCCCACGATGTCCTCCTAGTCCTCTTCGCTGGCATCATTTGCTATGCCATCGTCCGCCACCGACTGATGGATGTTACCATCGTGATGCATAAGGGCTTAACGTACGGACTGTTGCTTGCGGCGATCACATTGCCGATCTATCTAGGCGCACTGATCAGTAAACGCGCCACGCTCTACTCGATCCCCCCGTTGCTCGCTGGAAGTTTGGTGATCGCCTGCGGCTTATGGATTTTCATGAAAAGCCACCGGGCGACCAAGAACATCACATTCGGGATGATCTGCCTTGGGCTCAGCGCATGGCTGTTCGGATTTTTTATGATCTATTCGGCGGCTCGCGCGGAAGAGGCGCAATTCTGGGGGAAAGCCGTGTATGCGGGCGTCGTCTATATTCCTGCCTTCTTTTATCACTTCTGCGTGAGCTTCCTGCACACGCGTCCCAGATGCAAACTCATTGTTCCGAATTACCTCATCAGCACGGTCTTTCTCCTGCTCGTGCCCACAACTTACTTGATTGACGGTCAATACTCCTATTTTTGGGGGTACTACCCGAAAGCCGGGCCGCTTCACCCCGTCTTCTTGATGTTTTTCTGCTGGGTGAGCGTGCTGTCTCTTCTTAAACTCCACGCAGGCTATAAAACCGCCGCCACGCCTCTCGAAGCCACACGGATCAAGTATGTCTTTTGGGCGTTTGTCATCGGATATCTGGCCTCTCTCGACTTCGTCCAGAGTTATGGCGCCGAGTTCTTCCCTCCGGGCTATTTGTTTGTCGCCTTGTGGGCCTGGATCGTGGCCTATGCGATTGCCAAATATCAACTCCTGGACATTTCTCTTGTATGGACGAAGACGAAAGTTCTTCCGTATGTCGAAGCGTTGTCGATCGGGACCCTTTCGTATGTCGTGATCCTCCTGTTGATCAAGCTTTTTACCGACTCCATGCACTATCAATTGGCCGGAATTTTACTGGCCACCAATATGATTTTTGCTGGGATTCTGGCCACTCTTCAGAAGCGTGTGGAAGGCATCGTCGGAAAAACATTATTTAAAGGTCGCCACGAAGCCTATGAGACGTTGAGACAATTCAGCAAGGCGATGGTGTCGATTCTTGACCTGCCGACACTCACCAGAACAATTCTCACGACACTTGAAAAATCACTGGGCATTAAACAGATCTCCATATTCTTGCTCGACAACGAAAAGGGCATGTACACCTTGTCTTTAGCGAATGCAGAGTATCCGGAGAGGTACAAGAACATTCGGCTTCCTGCAGAAGAGGGATTGCCGTATCACTTGAGATGTTCACAATCTATCCTCGTCCGCGAAGAATTGGAACATCAACAAACGCCTCGCGTGCCGCGATCGATCGTTCAGACCCTGCAATTGATGGAGTCGGAAGCGTGCCTTCCTTTGATCAACAAGGAACGGCTCATCGGTTTTATCAACCTGGGACATCGCTGTGACAATTATCTCTACACCGAAGACGATCTAAATCTATTGACCTCGCTCGCGCAGAGTGCCGCGGTCGCGTTGGACAATGCCATGCTTTACACGGACTTGAAACGATCTCAGCTATTGATGAGACGGACCGACCGCCTGCGTTCCTTGGAAACGATCGCCGGCGGCTTCGCCCACGAGATTCGCAATCCGCTCACCTCCATCAAGACTTTTATTCAGTTGGCGCCGACACGAAAAGATGATGAGGAGTTTATCGACCAATTCAGCCAAGTGGTCATGGAAGACGTGTACCGAATCGAGCGTCTGATTCAGGAAATCCTCGATTATGCCAGGTACATGGAGCCGAAATTCAATGAAGAGGATCTCAATGACGTCGTCGCCTCGTGCCTGTATTTCATCGAAGTCAAGGCAGCCAACAAATCCATCACGATCGAACGGGATCTAACCGAGGACCTACCTCGTATCCTGCTGGATCGCCAACAAATCAAGCAGGTCCTCCTCAACCTCTTCCTCAACGCGATGGAAGCCATCGATAAGGAGGGCGGCAAGCTCACGGTCAGGACACATCGCCTGACCAAATTGTCGGGAGATCTCTGGGTTCAAATCGAGGTGGCCGACACGGGCAGTGGTATTGCCGCGGCGAACCTCGATCACATCTTCGACCCGTTTTACACCACCAAGCATGAGAGCGGGGAGCGCGAGGGCACGGGCTTGGGCCTCACGATCGTCCATCAGATCATCCAGGAGCATCATGGTGTTATTGAAGTGGAAAGTTCACTCGGCAGGGGAACGACTTTCTATGTGAACCTCCGATCGAATCCGTTGTTACACGCCTCGTCAAAGGAACACACCGAACATGAAAAAGCGGGTTCTCTTGGTCGATGACGAATCCAGTGTTCGAACGTCGTTGAAGATGGTCCTGGAACCGACCTACGACCTGATTTGCGCTGCGGAAGGGGAAGAGGGCGTCAACCTCTATAAGCGCGAGTCGCCTGACCTGGTCTTATTGGACGTGATGCTTCCGGGGGAAGACGGGCTTTCAGTGCTCCAAACCATGCATGCGGAAGATGCTCGCGTTCCCATTATCATGCTCACCGGCACGAAAATGGTCAAAACCGTCGTCGATGCCATGAAGATGGGAGCGGCAGATTACCTGACCAAACCCTTCGAGATCGAAGAACTTCGTCTCGCGATGGAAAAGACGCTGGAGAAGCAAGCGTTAGAGCGGGAAGTCCGATACCTTCGCGCTCAGGTCGCGAACAAATACGGGTTCGACAACCTTGTCGGAAAAAGTCGCGCGATGCGGGACATCTACACAAAGATCGTGCAGGTTGCCGACTCGCGGACTACGGTCCTGATTACCGGGGAAAGCGGGACAGGAAAAGAATTAGTGGCCCGCGCGCTTCACTATAACAGCTCACGCCGAGACCATCCGTTTATTGCAATTAATTGCGCGGCGTTGCCGGAAACCTTGATTGAGAGTGAGCTGTTCGGGCACGAGAAAGGATCCTTTACCGACGCCCAATCACGCCGGCTGGGTCAGTTCGAGTTGGCGCATGGCGGAAGCCTATTTCTCGACGAAATCGGCGACCTCAGCCTGGCCACGCAAGCCAAGCTGCTTCGCGTGCTCCAAGAACGCGAATTTATTCGCATCGGAGGAACGCATCCGGTTAAGGTCGATGTCAGAATTATGGCGGCGACCAACAAGAATCTGGAGGACCTGCTCCGGCACAAAGAATTTCGCGAGGATCTCTATTATCGCATCAACGTGGTGTCACTCTATCTTCCCGCGCTCCGCGACCGGCGGGAGGATATCCCCTCCCTGGTCAGGCACTTCCTGACCAAGCGGCTGGAAGAGGAGCATCACCCCGGGCAAGAATTCTCGAAAGAGGCTTTGGAAATCCTGACCAAATACAATTGGCCCGGAAATGTCCGTGAACTTGAAAATGTCGTCGAACAAACCATTGTGTGGTCCGGAGGAAAAACCATTCTTCCCGATCATCTTCCCAGCGGATTGAAAACCGATACGCATTCCGACTCTTTGCGTGACGAAACACTTTCCGGTCGGATCTCGCTTGAAAAAGCCGTCATGGAATTCGAACGAAAGATCATTCTCGATGCCCTTCAGAAAACTAATTATGTCCAAACCCACGCTTCGGCCTTGCTCGGCATCAGCCGCCGGATGTTAAAGTACCGAATGGATATGCTGAGCATCCGCCGAGATGACGTGAACGGGCCGACCGACCCTCCTCCCGACGTCTTAGATCGATCTTAGTCTGCCGATCGTTATCACCTGAGATCTAACGCATGGTTTTGCTTGACAAAATTTGTCGGCGGTCGTATAAGGTCCGAGTGACTCTACTCTAAGGTGATTATGCTCAAAGAAGACGAGAAACCCACCATTCTCATTGTTGAAGACGAGTTAGGGCCTCGAAATGCCCTGAAAGTGATTCTGCGACCCTTCTATAACCTGCTAGCGGTCGACAATGGTCATGCGGCCATTCGCGCTCTGAAAGAGAACACCATCGACCTGGTGACGCTCGACATGAAACTTCCCGACCGGCAAGGGATGGATCTCTTACAACAGATCAAAGGTGAACGAGATGATGTTGAAGTCGTGATCATCACCGGGTATGGAAGTTTGAAATCGGCCATGGATGCCATCCGTTATGGAGCCGCGGCCTACTTGCTTAAGCCCTTCAACGTCACCGAGCTGTTGGCGGTCATTAATCAAACCCTGGGGAAAAAGCAGCGCCTCGCGAGTCTCAGACTCTTTCTTAGACGCTCTGAATCGCTGTGGGATACGGAGGGTGAATCGTCAACGGCCTGGAGTGAAGTGCGCGAGCTGTACCAACGGACCCGGTCCCGGCAGAAATCCGACACTCGTCCATCAGACAGTTCCGATACGGCGGCGCTCCTTTCAGAGCTGCTGGAGGCAAAAAACCGAGATCTTTTCAACCATTCAAACCGTACAAGTTTTTATGCCGGCCTTCTAGGAAAACACGTGGCACTGACGGAGAACGAGCAAAAAGCTCTCGCAATCGGCTCATTTTTGCATGACATCGGTCAGATCGGACTCAATGATCAGCTTCTCGATAAGAGGCGTTCTTTGGACGCGCGGGACGCCGAACTGGTCAGACGCCACCCCGAGATGGGGTCGCGCCTGATCCTCCCGCTTCGAATTCCGCCGGAAGTGGGGCAAATCGTCCTCTACCACCATGAGCGGTATGACGGTCTTGGTTACCCCTATGGACTCCAACGAGACGGAATTCCCCTGCTTGCCCGAATCACGGCCATTGCCCAGACGTTCGATCACCTGACCGCAGACCATCTTCCTCAATCGCCGACACTGTCCGTGCATGATGCCCTGGAGACGATCCGGCGAGGGGCGGGACAAGAATTCGATCCGTCACTCGCTGAAGCGTTTGTCCGTATTGCCCGAGAATCTGCCGCGTCGCTGCCTACCCTTGCCGCCTCGTCAAAACCCGTTCTTATTCCGGAGAACTGAATCAGCGGCAGGCACGATCCTGAGTGCGCTGGTCGATCACGTTCCAATTTTTTCTATTCGGTCGTCTGGATACCCTTAATCAATGAGTCCTTCCCGAATGACGTAATGCGTGAGCTCCGCATTGTTCTTCATCTTCATTTTTTCCAGAATCCGGGCTCGGTAGGTACTGATCGTCTTGACGCTGAGAGAAAGTTTATCCGCGATTTCTTTGACGGTCTTGCCCAACGCAATCATGCACAAGACTTCATATTCGCGGTCTGAGAGCGTTTCGTGCGGCGGCTTGCCGGAATCTGATTCAAGATCAAACGCTAATTTTTCAGCAAGGGAGGGACTGACGTATTTCCGTCCCATCACCACTTTTCGAATAGCGGTGATTAACTGGTCAGGTGCGCTGTCCTTGGTCAAATATCCGTAGGCCCCGGCTTTCAGGACGCGAACGGCATATTGATCTTCAGGATGAATGCTGAGAACGAGCACCGGCAGATTGGGCCGCTCGCGCTTAATGTGCATCAGCGTGTCTAACCCGCTTCGGCCGGGCATGGCGATATCCAAGACAACGACATCGACATTGTTGGAGCGGATTTTCTCGAGGACCTCTTGTCCGTCGCTGGCCTGAGCCGAGACAATGATATCCGGCGTCTCCGACAGAATTTGTTTGAGCCCCTCAAGGACAACCGCGTGATCGTCGGCAATGAGTACTTTAATCATCATCGTGCTCCGTCAATCGGATCGTGATTGGTTCAGTTTCCGTCCACGGTCGATTGAAAACCCGTGAACGTGAAATGTCGACACACTCTGCCAAGGCCACAGGACATCCTCGCTTATCGATGGCGCACATCGGTTTCGCCAACCTCGGCCGACCGGGAATTCCCACGGTCGCGGACCGGGAGTTCATCACCCGTCTGGATCGGGGAGCCACCGTCCATGACTTCATGAAACGTCCAGACTCGTCCCACGATCTGCGAGCCTTCACGCTTCGGACATGAAACCCGCTCAATCTTGCGTCCGTCTTTCAAGTCCAAAATGTCGTAACTGTCGGTGTCCGGCTGATTACTCAGCTCACTGATGGTTCTCAGAAGAGCATCGGGCACTGTCAACTGCTCCATCATCAATCCTAAAATATGATCGATGGTTCGAAATTCGGCCGCAGCGTCGGGCAGATGCCACATCGCGAGCAGCCGTTGATTCACACTGATCAAATGGCCTTGATCATCCACGACCAACAGTCCGTCTGCAGTGGACTCCAGCGTCGTATTGAGCGCAGCCAGCAGTCGTTGTAAGCCTGCCTCGTCATGAGCATTCTGCAACACGGCACCGACAGTGCGAGCGGCGGTCGTCAGTCCATCGACTTCCCGCTTAGTCCATTCGCGCTGGGTCAGACAATGATCGAACTCAACAAATCCCCACCACGAGCCATGGACGAAGAGAGGCGCCGCGACCAACGTGTGTATGCCGCATGACAATAACGCGGTCTGCTCAACCTCCGGAAACCTCCCCACCTGTCCGTCGATGATCTGCCCCGCGCTCAGCGTGTCCTTCCATCGGGAAAAGCCTTTCGCGCGCATGGACCAACTGAACCACTGCGACCATTCCGTTCTGGCGATCGACCCCTGACTGATCCATTCGTATCGTCGGCTGGCCCACACCGTCCCATCTTCTCCCTGGTGCGTCTCAAAAAGGCAGACGCGATGCACGCCCGCGGCGCGCGTCCAGTGTTGCAACGTCTTCCACAGGCGGGGGTCGTCCACACACTGCGGATGGCCGCCCCCCCGATCATGGGTGATTGCCTCTTCAGACCCAAGGTCGGTGGCGCTGGTCTGGCCCGAATCACATATCCGATCCTCCTCACAGAGGATCACTGAGCCTGAGGCGGTTCCTCTGCCCCCGTTCATCGGCGCCACGCTATATGCAATCTTTCTTTCGGTTCGATCTGGGGTCTTCAATCGCCCGCGGCCACCTCGTGCGATCGTGCCTGAATCGCGGTTATCGGAAAAGGCTGACTCTTCAAGAACCGCGAAGACGGCCGGCAAGGCTTTTCCTTGCGCGTCCTTCTCCTTCCATCCGGTCAGCGCTTCCGCAGCCTGGTTCAGAAAGATGACTCGGTCATGGGTGTCCGTTACAATCACACCTCTGTTGATGCTCTGTACGAGGGATGTGAGCCACGCTTCGCGTGCTTTCGCTCTTATCCAAGCTCGAATCAGGCTTGCGACCACCCAGATCAGAAGAGCCGCCAGCATGAGAGATCCGATGCCGCCCCAAACGACCACCTCTCTGAAATCCTTCTGAATCGAAGCCAGGGTACCGGATCGATCCATACTGACTGTCAGACCCCACCGCAGCGCGGGAAAGGTCCCGTCACCGCTCACAGGCGCATAGCCGGTTACGACGGGGACCTGACGTCGAAAATGCGTTTCCTCGACATACCCTGAACGTCCCAAGGTGCTCAGAACCGCGGACGGCATCCCGAGGTGCTTCAAATTCGTTCGCCCGATCTCGCGGACGCTTGAATCGAAGAAGAGAGTCCCGTCGCTCCCCACAAGCCGATATTCGAGACCCGCTCCAGCCTGCCGCAATCGATGGCCGCGGCGAAGTGCATCGTCCCACACACGCGTGAAACTCTGCAGCCCGATCCGGATCAGAACGGCCCCGAGCCACGCACCCTCATCATTCTTCATGGCAGCGGCCATGAGAACAGCTCGTCCACGTTCCGTCTCCACTTCGCTCACCTGGATTCCGTTCCCCTGCCGCAGAGATTGGAACCACGCGGACCGACTTTCATCAGAACCGACATCGGTCTCATAAGAGCCAGCAACGACACGGCCGTCGGCATCGGCAAGACCGATCGAGACATACGAGGGAGACGTCCGTTGCAGTCGGCGAAGGTGCTGCATGGCCTGCTCCATATCCTGCCCACGAAGCACAGGAGTCTCGGCCATGCTTTGCGCTTGGCGCGCTTGCTCGGAGAGAAGCCGATTCAACGACTCGGCAAGACCGCCGGCGGAAACCACGAGACTTTCTCCCGTCCGCTCCATCAGCCGTTGGTTGACCGAACGCAACACGACCATGCCGCTGGCTGCCGCAACCATAACGATGGCTACAATTGAGACCGGCAGCCAGACATACAAACTGATCTGCGTTCGAGGATCATGAATCGGTGACATGCTCGGCGTTCCTGTTACCAAGAACGGATGAGCGAACCGAAGAGATTCGCATGGGTCCGCTTACAAGGTCTGGTCATCATAGAAGTATTTGTTCGGAAGATGCAACTCGGCATGCCGGGCTTGGTCAGAACGCCGACATACGCCGCCTTCCGTGGACGCCGCCCTTGATGCGGTCGCACGGCTTCTTGCCGACCGGCTGAGTTCCAGCGGAGCCTCGCGCCGTCTTATTGCATCAGCACCATGTTCTCTGCCGGCACCACGATGGTATCCCCCGGTTTCAGAATCACGTTCTGGTGATTCCCCTCTTTGAGCACAATATCATCGTAGCTGGCCTTGAGCTTCACCTCATTGTTTTTTCCCTCCCAGCGAAAGATCACGATTTTGTTTCGGGCCGCGATGGGAGTAAATCCTCCGGCTATGGTCAGGGCCTGGATGAGGGTCGTCTTGCTTTTGAGGGAATATCGGCTGGGCTTCGATACTTCTCCCAAGACATACACCGAATAGCTGTTCACCTGCTGAAGAATGACGGAAACGGTCGGTGTCTCCTTGAACTGCTTCAGTCGATTGACGATGCTCGCCGTTAACTCGGCAGGGGTCAGTCCGGTCGCTTCAATATCCCCGAGCAGCGGCAAGGAAATTCGCCCGTCCGGCCTGACGGTGACGACCTTGGAAAGATCGCCGTTTCTCCAAACGATAATCTCCAGAACATCCTCAGGGCCGATATAATAGTCGGAAGTGACGATCAAGGAATCCTTTTCCTTCTTTTCGGTTTGGTCTCCCTCTGCACCCGCCCGCTTGGGAGGAGCCGGTGTTGAGCCGCTGGTCGAGCCGGATGATTTCGAATCGGATGGGCCGAGTGTCGGCGCCGCAGCCGATGGTACGGCATCGACCAGGAACACGCACGCCACAGCACATGAGATGAGTCGTTGTTTGATCTGCATCTTCATCATTCGAACCCTCCACAGGCCGGGCGATGGAACGCATCCCAGCCTATTGGAAGAAGTTTCTGCATCATCGGCCCAGACGATCGCCGGTCATGATGACGGGCGTAAACGACATCTTTCCTGTCAGACCTTATCGGATACGGATTCAGGCCATCTTCTCGTCGCCCTCATCGGGACATTGCTTGTTATGACCGCCGGGATCGCGAGGGGGTTGGCTTTGGGCTGGAGTTCGCATCTTCAATCATCTCCGCTGCCGTATCCCGCACGGTTTTCGTAATTGCCACACCGCCCAGCATCCGAGCAATCTCCTCGCGCCTCCCATCGGAGTCCAGGGGGGTTACGCGAGTCACGGTCCGCTTCTTGATGACGGATTTGTGCACTCGAAAATGCGTGGCGGCCTGCGAAGCGATTTGCGGCAGGTGGGTAATGCAGAAGATCTGATGAAAGTTAGACAGCGCTCGGAGCCTCTGTCCCATCACCGCGGCAACCGCTCCTCCGATGCCCGCGTCCACCTCATCAAAAATCAACACAGGCACCCCGTCGGTCTCGGCAAGGACTGTCTTGATGGCGAGCATCACGCGTGACAATTCTCCGCCCGAGGCGACGCGCGCCAACGGCTGAAGAGGCTCCCCTTGATTGGCCGAGAGCACGCACTCCACACGATCGCATCCGGTCGGACCCGGCGAACCGTCTTCATCCGGTCTGATGGTGATGCGGAATCGAGTCTGATCCATCCGCAACGCGGCCAGCTCACCTTCCACGCGCGTCTCCAATTGACGGCCGGCCGCGAGACGACGGCCGGACAAGCATTGGGCCAGTTCCCGCACGCGGCGAACATCCTGGTCGACGACGGCACGCAAGCCGGCCATTTTCGCCTCCGCATCACAGGACTCGTCGAGCTGCCGCTTCAACTCCCCTGCATGAGCCAACAGGGAATCGATCGTTCCGCCGTATTTCTTGCGAAGACGCTGGAGCCGGTCCAGACGCTCCTCGACACGGGACAGCCGTTCCGGATCTTCGTCAAGGCCTTCTCGATAGGCCCGCAGGCGCTGGGCCAATTCTCCAAGTTGCACCGTCGCGACGTCAGAGAGACTGATCCATTCGCCGGTCTCAGCGTCGATCTTTTCTAATTCGCGCAATCGATCGGCGACGACGCTCAAGCCCGCCAAGACCGAGGAGTCGCCGGCATAGAGCGCGTCATACGCGTCATGCTCGAGCTCGGCAAGGCGGCGTGCATGGGACAGCCGGTGGCGTTCTGCGGACAACCGTTCCTCTTCGCCGGGACTCAGGTCAGCTTCAACGAGCTCTCGATATTGAAACTGAAGCATATCCTCGCGCGCTGCTCGGTCCTCGATGATCCGTTCCGCCGACTCCAGCTCCCGCCGCCTCGCCAACCACCGGGTGTACTGCTCGGTATAGTCTTGCCGCAATCCGCTTAGACGCCCGAAGGCGTCTAGCGCGTCCATCTGCGCGGGCGGTGACAATAAGGACTGCTGATCGTGCTGACCGTGTATATCCACGAGGGTGCCGGCCAGGCTTTGAAGAATATGGAGCGGTGCAGAGATCCCATTGACATACGCCCGATGCCGACCGGTCCTGGAGAGAATCCGGCGAACCATGAGGTCACTCTCGCCGGCTTTCAAGAGATCGAGCGCACGCAACCGTTCGGCGAGCGGTCCGTCAGCTTGAAGCGCAAAGGAGGCTTCGAGTTCGGCTTCCTCCGCCTCGGCACGGATCTGATCGGCCGACCCTCGGCCGCCGACCAACAGGGCAATCGCATCGACGAGAATCGATTTGCCGGCGCCCGTTTCGCCGGTCAAGACATGAAAGCCGGTGGAGAAGTTCAGAACGAGACGGTCAATAACGGCGAAGTTGGAGATGCGAAGCTCGGTGAGCATGCCACGCGATGAACGTCAGCGACAAACGAACGTGCCAGAATGCCACTGCCTGCGCCTACGCCTCATGGGCGGCCGCCCGTGAGGCCTTTACACCGCCGGCGAGGACTGCGTCAGGAGGGTATCGATGATTTCCTTAAATTGGCGTTTGGGCCGGGCTCCGATCAGCTTCTCGGCCGGTTGACCATTCTTGAAAAAGACAACGGTCGGGATACTCATGACCTGATATCGGCCGGCAATTTCCGGATTTTCATCGGTATTCAGTTTCATCACTTTTAGCTTGCCGTCATACTCGCCGGCCAGTTCATCGACGATCGGAGCAACCATTTGGCAGGGACCGCACCAGACAGCCCAGAAGTCCACCATGACCAATCCTGGAGCCTGCAGAACTTCTGTGTCCCAGCTCGTCTGATCCACTTTCATTGCCTGTGTTCCCACAACCAGCCTCCCTCAACGCAAGTTTCGGTCATCGTAACCGATGGCTCGCAAAACTGTCAACCTGGCGAAGTGGCAGATGTCTCCTTCCTTATATCTTATCCTTAGTATGCTCGCCGTAGAGGTGGGGATCATCCGGGAACATCCATGGGCTAATGTCAATTTGATTGTATCTTCACCGTCTTTACGAAGCCTGCCAAGGATGCCCCGCCCGGAAGGGCGGGGTTCTTTACTACGCGCATCTATTTCACCCGCCCGCCCCAGGCGCGCTATCTCACCCGCCCAGCCCCCGAGCCGGCCAAGACCGGCTCCTTCCCGTAGGACGCGCCCCTTCCCGGGCGACCACTTTCGGCCTGGGTAGAGGAGGCGTCCCGACGCCTCCGGGGCGGGAGGGTGAAATATCCGCGGTGCCGCGCGCACGAGGCTTGCCTTGTCACCTCGCGTCTTCACCAATTCCACTCCGCCGGCACGCCTGCCCACCAGCCATCGGGCCGCTCTTTTCGCCACGCCGTCTGCTGTTTCCAGAGCCGCGCGACCTCAGGCTCATCCAAGCGCGTGGCCATTGCGGCCGATACATCCGATTGCTTCCGAGAGCTTTCCTGAATAATCTCTTTCGCGATCCGCGCCAAGACATCCGGGGGATCCGTCAGGTCTTGCGGACCCTGAGAGATCAGGTTCCAATACAGTTGCTCAACGCCGACCCAGCGATCAATGGCGGCTAGATGATCAAGGTAGCCATCGATGGCCTGAAACACATACGTCAGATACACATAACCGGCCGCCGACGGTGCCTCCTCCACGTGTTTCTGGCAAGCCTCCACCGCGCGGCGATAGTCGCCCGCCGCAAGAAAGACCTTGGCGTTCTTTAAATGGTCGCGCATCGGCTCGGCTCCCAAAGCCGGATCGCTCGCCCCGGGACCGCCGCACAGCGTCCACACGTTGAGCAGCAACGCCGGCAGAATCAGTCGTTTCATGAACACCTCCTGAGTCTGAACCATAACCGGCGTTCCTAGAACAAGGATGACCCTGCCCCGGTTTTTTCAATGACGACCTGACCATCCATGCGAAGAACGCGGATGCTCACATCCTGCGGATAGCGCTGAAACAGAAGGTCCACGGTGGCCTTTCCGACCTTCAGATTGCTGATCCGCACTTCTTCGAGGAACGGCGGCAAGACGGGATTGGTGAAGATCAGGCGTCCCGTGGCTCCATGGATCGAGAGCCCGAGACACGCCTGCAGTAACTGAAACACCGAACCGGACGCCCATGCCTGGGGAGAGCACGCGACGGGATAGAGGGTCGGTCCCTCCCCCGGGCGCCGCACAAAGCCGCAGAAGAGTTCGGGCAGCCGGTGAAGATCGAGAAATATGGACGCATCAAACAATCCGGTCAAAATCTTGAAGACCGGTTCTTTGAGTCCGTAGCGAGCGAATCCGGAGGCGATCAAGGCATTGTCATGAGGCCACACGGAGCCGTTGTGGTACGACATCGGATTGTAGCGCACCTCGGACGCCGCGAGAGTCCTGATTCCCCACCCGGAAAAACAATCGTCCTCCAAGAGTCCTTGCGCCATACGCCAAGCGCGTTCCACATTGACAATCCCCGTGAGAAGACAATGTCCGGCATTGGAGGTTCGGACGCGACATGGACGTTTTTTGCCGTCGAGCGCTAACACGTAGGTGGACAGGTCCTCGCACCAAAACAGCTGTTCGAACCGTTGCCGGAGCTCTTCGGCATGACGCAGCAAGGCATCGGCACGCTCGCTCATCCCCAGCGACAGCGCCATGTGGGCGGCGGCGATCCGGCTTCCATACACATAGGCCTGCACTTCGCATAGCGCAATGGGTCCTTCCGCCAGCGTCCCGTCGGCGTGAAACACCGAATCTTTGGAATCTTTCCATCCTTGCTGATCAAGTCCTTGCGGGGTGTGCCGCGCATATTCGACGAACCCGTCACGGTCGGCATCTCCGTAGGTGTCCAACCATTGCAACGCCAGGTCGATATTCGGCCAAATCGACCGGATGAACGCGACGTCTCCGGTGAGCTGATAGTAATCACCGGCCAGCATGACGAATAGCGGCGCCGCATCCACGCTTCCATAATAACGCCCGAAGGGAATTTCACCCAGCGCCGCCATTTCACCGCGTCGGGTCTCATGGAGAATTTTCCCCGGTTCGGCATCCTGCTCGGGCACTACACTGGTCGCCTGCGTCGCCGCCAGAAACGCGAGCACGCCGCGCGCGATCTGGGGATTGATCCACAGCGACGCCATGGCGGTGATCAACCCGTCACGGCCGAACGGTGTGCTGAACCAGGGAACGCCCGCATAGGGATACGGCCCCTCGGGCGTCTGCGTGACCATCATATGGAGATCGGCGATCGATCGATTCACCCAATCGTTAAATTGTTCATTCGAGGTGTAGATGTGAGTGTCCTGGCGGCTGAGGTCATGAATCGCCTTCCCTACCTCGGAGAACGCGTCCTGATAAGAGAGCCGAGGCGGCCTCTTGTCCATCGATTCACAAGAGACGATCACATAGACGGTCGACTCCGCTTTCGGCTCGAGCCGCGTTTCAAATTGCGCCAACGATCCGGAAACCTTCTTCGGCGCGGGAATGCATTCAAGCCTGGTCCGGCGGATCACCCCATCCAATCCTTCATACGCCAAGACAATACTGCCGCCGTCGACGACCGTGTCGAGCCGCCGGCCTTTCTGTTTCCGTTTCATCCCCCGCACTTCAAAGATATCGGAGAAATCGGCTTCAAATTGAAAGGAGAACGCCAGATCGAGGCTCACGAGCCCATAATTCCAGATTTTCAAGCACTCGTAGCAGCGCCCCTCCCACAGAAACATCGATCGGGAAAGATGAACGGTGCCTCGACACACGGCAATTTCGGCGTTCCCATAGGCGTCCTGATTGGTCAGGTCCACGGTCAGCAGCGCATTATCATTCGTCACCGTCGAGCTGAGGAACATGGGGCGGTCATTGCCCAGCCGCAATTCGAGCCTCGACAGATACCGGGTTCCGTGATGATACAGCCCCTGCACTCCCAGGCCGACCGGTCCCATATCTCCGTGGCGATCAAACACGGCAAAGGTTTCACCCTGCTTCAACACACGGACGCGATCATCCGCCAGCGACGATGACGCCAAGATATAAAATTGGTCCTTTACCCGGATGATGTGTTGCGCAGAGAGGTCCTGACTGTTTTGTAAGGTCATAGCATCCGATCCTTCTTCAGTGATTACACCGGCTCGGCATTATGCGGGAGCCAGCATGGTTTGTGACCGATTATTCTGGGCGATCTCATGCTTGTCAAGGCCTCGCAGGTTGCGTGGCGGTCACAGGCGCCGTCGTCCGCATGCCATACCGCGACGGCCACGGCAGCCCGCGCTCACCGATGACCAACGGACCAAAAATGTACTTCATGATGGTCGTGCCGTAATTCTCCGTTGCCCCGATACCTGTCAGGCTGACCATGAAGTTGTACTGCACTCGATCCGGAAACTGGATATAGTACACGCCCAGCGACCAGCATTGGCACGGATTGCGATACAACGCAACGACATCCGTTTCCGGGCTGGTTCCCCTCTTGACGTCATAGTAGGTCTTGGCTCCGAAGATCAACCCGAATGGACCCTTGAAGGCGCCTCCCAGCGTCAGAAACTGAATCTCCTGAGTCGGGGCATAGACCTCGTTGAAGGAAATGGGATTCCAGATATCGCCTCGACGCGGCCGGTTCCCCTCTCGAGTGAACCGCTGCCCGACCTCGACATACCATTCCTTCTGGTACTGAAAGCGGAGATCGGTGTTCCACTGGCTGAATGTTCCTCTGTAGGGATCAAGAAACGCGTCGATCGTCAGCACCTTGTCGATCGCCCGGGCAATGTTGATCGGATTGCCAACCACCACGCGGGTCCAAATATCTGAAAATTTGTTGACCTGAACGGGGACGGTGGGCGGCTGAAGCGGTTGCGTCAGCGATCCGAAAAGCGGGGTTCCGGTAAAGAAGAAGTCTCTGGCGCGATTCGGCGTGCTGCCGGGGTGATAGCTTTGCGCAATCAGCAGGTCCAGCCAACTATCCGGGGCCCCGCTCGAACTCTGTTGCAGCAACCGACTGGAGAGTGAATACGTCATCAGGTTCTTCTTGGGAAGATCATCGACGTCGTCGATCTGAACGATATCGGATTGATCGGTCGCCGGCACGTACTCATAGACTACCTTGGGTTCGATCGTATGCAAGACGCTCCGCCCTCCACCCAGACGAAACCGTCGCGACAGCCGCGAGGCGCCCTCAAGGCCCGCCCAGAACGTTTCCCGGTGCGCGGTCCCGTTGCCCCGAACCGTGTTGGTGTAATACGTTTCCCGAAACTTGACCTGCGGAGTCAGCCCGACCACATGACCGAGATTGAGCACGTCGGTTCCGAGGGATGGCACCACGTCGACTCGATCCACCGCGAAGCCCTGATCGCGATAGAAATTGACAAAGGTCGAATCCATGCCGAGCAGCAGAGGCCCGTTAAACGGTGCCACATTCATCAGGCGGTGCCCGATTTCCGGCAGGCGCTGGAAGGTATCTTTGCCGCCCGATTGCAACGGCTGTAGATACTGTCCCAAGAGATAGAGG
>JBOHOS010000625.1:0-1770 GCA_050731295.1 Nitrospiraceae bacterium
CTGTCGTGGAGCGCATGGATCGCCATTTGCATCACTCTCTGATTATCTTCTCTGGTGAAGTGATCGCCGCCCTGCGGGGAAGAAAGGAGAGGTCATGAGATCCGTCCATCCCACCGTAATAGAGGCCGAGATCGAGGGGCGTATTCTCTCGCTCTTGCGCGCACGCCGGAAACTGACGTTCTCTTCTCTGGCAGATGCCATCCCGGAACGCACATGGTACGACTTGTTCCAGGCTCTCAACCGGCTACGCGACCGCCGCTATGTTCAGCTTGCTCCGCTTCGGTGGGACTACGAAGTGACGCTGAAGGCCGATATGGAGAGTGCTTCTGTTCCGCTCGAAAGGACGGTCGGGCCACATGACAATGAGGAGCCGAGGGGGTAACTGGTTGGTGTGTCTGTGCCTGTTTCTGGGATCAGGCTGCGGCAGCGGCACGCGGGACCCTCTTGATCTGACCACGCTAGATCCCGCTCAGGACCAACGACAGATTGCGAACCATTATCATCATGAGGCTATCCTGTTACGGCAAAAAGCGAATGAGTTGCTGAGTCGGGCCGCGGTGTATGAACCGCTCTTTGGGGCCGACTCCGAGTGGATCAAGGCGACCCGTGTTTTGGCCCTTTCATATGAAGAAGCTGCGCGGGAGCACGAGCGGTTAGCCGATCAACACCTCTGGCTCACCGAGAAGCGGGTGCCGTTGGAACCGGCGGGCTCCATGCCTCGCTAAGCGTCGGACTCGCTCACATTGATTGATGGAGGAAGTCATGTCTCGTCTTATGATTCTATCGCTGCTCATGGTCTTGCTTCTCTCGATTGAAGGCTGCGGCACGTCTGTCCAGCCCGGCCAGCGTGGATTGCGATGGTCTCCGCTGACGCAGGGTCTGTCCAATCAGCCGTTGAAGGACGGCTTCTACTGGCGGGCTCCATGGAACGATGTGTTCGTCTACGACATCAGATGGCAAAGTTTTACGGAGCGCGTGGATGCGCTGAGCGCCGACGATTTGCCGGTGACCATCCACAGCGCCATCACGCTGCGCCCGATCGACAAAGAGGTGTACTTCCTTGCCCAGGAAATCGGGCCGCGATGGTACCAGGAGGTGGTGAGGCCACAGTTCCTGGCGTCGGTACGGAACGTCCTCGCCGACTATCCCATGGTGACCATTCCGGAACGGAGTATTGAGATCGGAAACAAAATTGAAGCCGTCCTGGTCGATGCGCTCCGGGGACGACACCTGGAAATCTCCAATGTGGCGCTGTCCGAGATCGAGCTGTCGAAACAGGTCCTACAGGCCGTGGAGCGAAAGCAGGCGAAGGAGCAGGAAAAAGAGCAGAAAGAATTCGAAGTCCTGATCGCCAATCGGGATGCGGAGATCGCCCGCATTACCGCCAAAGGCCAAGGCGACGCGATTCGCATTCGCGCCGACGGCGAGGCCGAGGGGCTGCGCATTCGCGCCGACGGCCAAGCCAAGGCGCAGGAGGCCATCGGCAAGACGCTGACGCCCGACTTATTGCGGTTTAAGCTGTACGACAGCCCCAACTCAAAAATAGTTCTGTTGCCGGACAACTTGAACACGCCGGTGATAATCAACCCCGGTCCCGATCAGCACAA
Organism: Nitrospiraceae bacterium; assembly: GCA_050731295.1. Classification (GTDB taxonomy): domain Bacteria; phylum Nitrospirota; class Nitrospiria; order Nitrospirales; family Nitrospiraceae; genus JBOHOS01. The sequence goes on from JBOHOS010000625.1 coordinate 1,608, forward strand.
GCCGTTGGCTCTGGGAGACCCCGAGAGACGGTGACCGGAAGAATCAGCTAGCCAAGGAGGGCGTGATGGCATGTGCGCGGTGTGGAGGCATGATGGTGAGGGAAACATTCGATGATGAGCGAAGCACTTACCTGTGGTTCGAGGGCGTCCGATGCTTGAACTG
>JBOHOS010000626.1:0-3600 GCA_050731295.1 Nitrospiraceae bacterium
AAGCTGAGAGGCGCATTCCTGGATGAGAATCTTGGCATACCCGTCGATGGCCCTGAGCGGCCAACGCAGATCATGAGACACCGTATAGGAAAACGATTCCAATTCGCGGTTTGCGGTTTCGAGCTCTTCGGAGCGCGCCTGAAGGTTTGTCTCAGCTTGGCGTCTCGCTTCGCTGAGCCCGCTCATCAGCACCGCCACGAGCAGGAAGACGCCGAGTTGCAGGATATCCGCGACATTCTCGACGCGAAGCGAGGAGAGCGGAGCCAGAATGTAATAGGCGATGCCGATCGCCGACAAGCCGGCGGAGAGCAGCCCCGGTCCCAGGCCACCGTACCAGGCGCAGACCACGACGGCGGCGACGGCTAACTGGAAGCTGTTGCGCTCGGTCACGATATTCATGATGAGCGTCAGCAGAAATACGAATGCAGTGACCCCCAGCGCAAACCCGTAACGTTGGGATTGAGTCTGTAGGGTCAGCGGAGCGCGCATGGCAAAGCCCGGTAAGCGTTGACGGACGGATTATTCTACCGGGGAAGTAGAACTTCTTATGTCAGCGGGATGATTACGTAGATGACTGGTGCCGGCATCAGACGGAAAATTCAGCCCAGAGGAAGGTGTGATCGGACGCGCTCGGCGCTTTTCTGGGTTCGATATCCACGTCGGCCTGCGTGCACTTCTCGGCGAGAGGGGGAGTCGCCAAAATGTGATCGATTCGCCACCCCTTGTTCTTCTCCAGCGAGCTGGGGCGGAGATAATCCCAGAACGTGAACTGTTGCCGGTTCGGATAGAGCTTACGGAACACGTCCACGAACCCCCAGGCCAGCGTCTCTTTGTACGCGCGCCGGACGTCCTCGTGAAAACACACGTGCGTGAGATGTTTTTCAGGACTATGCACGTCGATCGGCTCCGGCGCCACGTTCATATCACCGCACCAAATGGCCGGTCGATCAGGTGAGAGATGTTTGTCGAAATAGTGCCGCAGCCGGGTATACCACCCCAGCTTGTACGTGTATTTCGGCGAGTCGATCTTGAAGCCGTTGGGGACATAAGTATTGATGATCGGCACTCCCTGCACCAGGACCCGCACCAGGCGCGCGTCATCGAGCTCGGCTTCTCCGTCATCGAAGCCATAAAAGACCGACTCAGGCGGCACCAGGCTCAGCACCGCCACGCCGTTGTAGGACTTCATGCCGCGAAAGGAGAGATGATAGCCGGTGGACGCCAGCGCGAGGGCGGGGAAGAATTCATCCTGCACCTTGGTTTCCTGCAGGCACAGCACGTCCGGCTGATGCCGTTCGAGCCAGCCTAGAACCACGGGCAAACGCGCCCGGATTGAATTGACATTGAATGTAGCGATTTTCATCGGATCATCGGGCGGATGGATTATAGCAGATAGCCGGTTGTAGAAATCAGGGGGCCGGCAATTCCATACGAAGCGGAAGAATAAAATACGGCGATTGTAGTGAGACCGGCGGTGAGCGGCATGGCCGCTTACCGCGTCCCATTTATAACCTGTTCTTGGGGATCTCCTCGCGCCACGCCCCGGTTTCTCGACCGCGACCTTCTATGAAGTCCTTGAACCGCTCCAAATCACCTTCGACTCGCTGCGAGACCACACCGATGGCATCGCCGACATTTTCCACGAATCCCTTGGGGTCATAGTCTAATTGCAGCATCACCTTTGATGTGTCATTGGACAGTTGATGAAACGTGACGACACCCGCATTCGCGGCGCCGGTCGTGCTGCGCCAGGCAATGCGCCTATCAGGAACCTGTTCGGTGATCTCCGCATCCCACTCCTCATCCTTCCCGGCAATTTCAGCCCGCCAGTGTAACCGCTTATCGGACATCTGTTTGACTTCGCGGACGCCTGCCATAAACCGGGGGAACTCTTCGAATTGCGTCCACTGGTTATATGCGGTTCGGACAGGTACGTTGACTTCAATCGATTTTTCGATCGTCGACATGCTGACCTCCTTCGTTGCGATTCTTCATGCATGGAGTGATCCCGGCAGCAGACGCATTCCCTTCCCGCGAGGTATGTACCTCTTGCATGCTTTCACCATAGGGAAAACGCAGGCATGGAACCATCGGCCAGAGTTGCCGGCTTCTGTCCGACAGGGTCACGCGAGTCTGTCGGGAGAGGTCGTACGTGGAGGCGAAGTCAAGCCGCGGAATTAGCGGCTGAGGAGGGCCACCCACCCTTTCATGCGGTCATGCCAGCGGGCGTGGCCGGCAATCATGCCGTGAACCGATGTTCGGGGTTGGTTAAACAGCAACGACCGGCCCGTGCGGTCAACGGCTTTGCCTCCGGATTCCTCAACCAAGAGGACGCCGGCCCCAATGTCCCATTCGTTCAGACCGTCCACGTTAAAGGCTCCATCCGCCTGGCCGGCCGCGACAAGGGCCAAAGTATAGGCAATCGAGCCCATCGGGCGGCAGTCGGCGGCAGCGGCCAGCACATCAAACCGCCCGCGCTCCCAGGCCGGGGGGCTGACCAGAATCATCGGACGATCACCCTGCCCGTCTCTTACCTGGATTCGCGTCTCATTGAGCCATGCGCCTGCCCCTTGCATCGCGGCGAATAGTTCGTTCGAGGCGGGATTGTAGACTACCGCCGCCGTCGGCTTGTTCATTTCCGCCAGGGCGATAGAAATCGTATATTGCGGGATGCCGCGCATGAAGTACTTGGTGCCGTCAATGGGATCGATAATCCAGACGCGTTTCTTGTCCAGGCGCTGAGGCGTGTCCGCCGTCTCTTCTGATAACCAGCCGTCGTCGGGAAAGGCCCCGAGCAGGTCTTCATGCAGAATCCGATTGACTTCTAAATCAGCCGTCGTGACCGGGGAGCGGTCTTTCTTGGTCTGGACTTCGAAGCCGCCGCCGGCGAGTTCCAGCGCGCGCTTACCCGCGCGGACTGCGGCCGCGCGCATGATGTCGATCTCACGATCCATGGTTCTTGAATCCTTTCAATTGAAGGTCGAACGAAGCAGGTACGTACAGAGTACCAGGTCGGAACCGCGGAAGAAAGGCGAGGATGAATCCAACAGAGGCCGGGTCTTGAATCCGAACACCGGCGAGCAGAACCCGGCCGATCAGATATACTCTGTAACGGGCGCTCGGCGACTCGACGATTGCCCGCTGCGATCGTCGAATTTCAATCCGGCCGGCGGGAAGACAGTCAATGGCGCGAGTCCTCTCCTGTCCCGAATGCGGCAAAGACGATGTGCTCCGAGCGCAATGCTTCTCCTTGCGGGAGCGCTTCGCGGAGCTGCTCCGTGTCTCGCCGTTCAGATGCCAGCAGTGCCACCACCGATTTCTGGCATGGCGCGTCGGTCGATCCTATCCCACGCAGGTCATTGACCGCCGAGCGCACCGCCGGATTCCCGTCCGATTGGCGTTGTCTTTTTCCGGAGGTCGGGTCCAAGGCAAGGGGACGGTGCTGGATATTTCGATGGGCGGGTGCATCATCCACAGCGAGACCCGCGTGCAGGTGAACGATCTTTTTTATTTGCAGCTGTATCTCACGGAGCAGCAAGCGCCCATCGAGGTGGCGGCGATGGTGCGATCGGTCAGCCGGAGAGGAATCGGGTTTCAGTT
>JBOHOS010000627.1:0-1173 GCA_050731295.1 Nitrospiraceae bacterium
ATAATGAACCGCTAGAAATTCTCGCCGAGGGCGGAGTAGTGTATGCGGCGTTGTTTGGAATCGGCCTGGTCGTCTATTTCGTCACGGTGATTCCTGCATGGGTTACGCGTCGCGACCCATTGATGAAAGGCCTGGGATGGGGTTGTCTTATGGGGGTGGCAGCCGTCTTCCTGTTCAGCCTCCTCGAATTTCCTCTGCGCATGCCGGCCAATGCGCTGACGTGTTCGGTCATCTTGTCTCTTGGGTGGGTGAGTGTTCATCACCGAACGAATTCCGTAGCCATGGATGGTCCCTATCCGGTGTCGGGTCCTTCCATGACGAGGCGACTCATTCCCATCGTCGCAATCCTTGGGATGTGCGTGTCCGGCTTGACCGCAGCGGCCAGCGTTCTGGATAGAGCAGGGGATAGTTTTGTGAAGCAGGCTCAGGCGGCATCCGGCGAGACCCAACCGTCATTACTCAACAAGGCGGAGCCGCTTTATCATCGTGCGCAGGCGATCGAACCCTGGCAGCCGGCACATGCCTTCAAATTGGGACAGGTCTTCGAGATGACGGCGTCATCGTTGCCTCCTATCAGTGTAGCGGCCAAGGCAGCGTGGGCTTCCGCGACCGCGTCATACAGAGAAGCGCTCCGCTTGCATCCAGCCAACGCCCGCATCCAGGCTGCGCTGGCATGGGCGGCGCTTCAAAGTGGAGATCTTAATCTTGCACGGCGGGCAGCGCACGCTGCACTCAGACTTGCGCCGGGAGACCCGAATGTTCGATTCGCGGTATCGAAGTGGTACCTGGTGCAGTGGGAGGAGCTTTCTGTGCAAGACCGGCAGGTCGCAATAGCAGTGATCCGTAAAGGCGTGCACGATTTGCCGTTGGAATATGTGGAAACCGTCTCCCGTTTCGTGCCCGATCTCAAAACGATGAAAGAGATGTTACCAACCGATCTCAAGGTGAGACGACTTCTTATAGGCTCACTGACAGAGCGGCAGCTCTTTGTAGAGCGATGGGAAGAGCAGCAGGACAATCCGGCTCTTCGCATTCTTTCGCCCGATCGTGGATTTCTCGTCCTGAGTTATGGACGCTTGAACGGACAGCGGCAGCCGCCCGCCGAAGCGACAGCCGCAGGCGCATGGGCCGGAATGGTGGAAGGATGGCTTTCCGCCGGACTGACGGCAACCT
>JBOHOS010000628.1:0-2194 GCA_050731295.1 Nitrospiraceae bacterium
GGGCATGGCAACCCGGGAAAGGACACGTTCTCGGCGTGGCCGGGGCGGGCGGGTGAAAACGAGCGTTCTTCAATCAACCGGGAGAGAGACTATGTCGAAGTTTCGTTGCGATGGTCAGCAACTTACAATCATCATGACAATTCTCGTCTATGTCTGCGTTGCTCCATGGTCGTTCGCCGGTGAGTTTTACGAAAAGGGCGATATGGCGATCAAGGGCTATGATCCGGTCGCCTACTTTACTGAACAGAAAGCGGTCATAGGTTTGAGGAACTACAAGAGCGAATACAAGGGGTCGGCGTTCCATTTTGCCTCTCAAGCGAATCGGGATGCCTTCGCCGCGAATCCGGAGAGGTTTGCGCCGCAGTACGGCGGCTACTGCGCGTTCGGAACCGCGAAGGGTTACAAGGCAGCGATCGATCCCGATGCCTTTACTATCGTTGAAAACAAACTCTATCTGAATTACAGTCCTGACATTCGCGCCAAGTGGCAGAAGGACATCCAGGGCTATATCAAGAAAGCGGACCGCAACTGGCCGGATGTGCAAAAGACAACGAAGGTGTTCAAGTGAGAGTTGGATCGGCATGGTATCTTGCAAGCGCGGCCACGCTGGCGGTCGTGCTCTCGGCGTGCTCCTCCATGCCAACGACATCGTACTCCGCGCCGTCTGACGCCACGTCCTCTCCGGATACGTTCAAAGTTCTGACGTACAACACCTTGCATGGGCTGCACGTCGAGCGGTTTTGGGTTCGCCCCGGCGAAATGATCGAGCAGCAGTTGGCACGGTTTGATCTGCGCGTTGACCAATTGGCGGAAGCCCAGCCGGATCTCGCGCTCCTGCAGGAAGTCAATCCATTGCCTCACATGGCCGAGAAATATGTCGCGGCCTTGAAGGCGCGCGACCTGAATTACTCACAGGTTCATCAGGTGGATGCGTGCGGCCTTCGTGTGCCGGGAGTTGCGCTCCTGAAAGATCTCAATAATGGACTGGTCATTCTTGCGAAAGCGCCGCTTCGCGTTCGAAAGCTCGATGGCCTCAAGCTCAGTGGGACCGGCAGTTGTCATGACCAGGTGGGATGGCAATTGGGAGAATTGCGCTACGCGCTGATCGCGGAAGTCACCTCACCGGCGACGCAATCGAAGTATCTTGTCAGCACGGCCCACCTGCATTCGGGAATTGAACGCGACATGTATTTTCTCCACACATTGATGGACGCGCACCAGCAAGGCCATCTCATGCACTACGACCATTTGATGAACGCATTGAAGACAGATCAGGAGCTTCGCCTGCGCGAACTGCACACGTGGATCAACGCGTTACACAGGTATCAAGAGGAAGGACCCTATGTGGGTCTGATCATCGGCGGGGATTTTAATTTCGAACCGGGCTCTCCTGAATACCGTGAATTGGAGCGCTTTGGATTACAGGATACGGCTGAGGTCGCCCATATGCCGATGCTCAACACCTATAACCCGGCGCTGAATCCGCTGGCCGGTCGTGAGGAAGAACAATTGCCGGCCGCACTCGATCTCGCCATCGCAGGGGAATCGGAGCGGGATCGCGAGGAGATCGTTTCCGAATACCGCAAAAACATCGGTCAGGCCCGGAGAATCGATTTCTTGTTCAGCATGTCGTTCATGTCCAACGCCTGTTTGGTGCAAGCCTTGTTCGGCCAACCATCGGCCGGCGGTCGTCTCGCCGGCTCGGATCACTACGGCGTGCTTAACACCTATTCGTATCAACGCAGGCCATGCTAGTCGGATGCCGGCACTGTCACCGCCGGATCAAGCCAGCCGTTTGCGGATCTCGTCCGGATACTCGGGGAAATAGCGCTCGATGACCGGGAGGGCAAAGGCAGACATGATGGATTCTTTGGGCTCGCGCTCAAGCAAGAACTCGAAGGAGGCTTTGATGAGCCGCTCCGCCGATCGCCCGCCACCGTATTGCTGAACGTCGGTCTGGGTCGCCGTCACATGATGGATCGTCCGGATAGCGCCTTCCCGAACTTCCACCTGAAATGTTGTCCCGCCGATGTGAGTCACAGTGACGTCAGCCATCGTTCCTTGCTCGCATGGTTATTGCGACGGTTTCCTTTTCGCATTCTTGCAGTTGAGCGTGCGGCCACGATATCGCGATCGGCCTCCTTCCGTCACCACCCACGGCCGGCTCACGAATGGCGGCTGATGGCGCACATGC
>JBOHOS010000629.1:0-2969 GCA_050731295.1 Nitrospiraceae bacterium
AAAGGGGCCATGATCTTCACCGGCGCTACATCATCCGTGCGCGGTCGCGGTGGCGCGCTGGACTTCAGCAGCGCCAAGTTTGCGGTGCGCGGGCTGGCGGAATCATTAGCCCGTGAACTGTGGCCAAAGGGGATTCATGTCGCCCATGTGGTCATCGACGGCGTGATCGAGACGCCCGAAGTTCGCCGGAAACTCTCGCCGGCTCCCAATGAGCCGCTCCTGAACCCCGATGCGATTGCGGAGACTTACTGGAATGTGGTCACGCAAGAACGAACTTCTTGGACCCTCGAACTTGACGTGCGACCGTTCAATGAGGATTTCTTTGTGTGATTATGCTCGAACGCGCGAGGGCTGTCGGGCAACGAGAATCCGCCACGCGCAAGTCAATGGTCCACGAGATGCCCGCGGACTTCCTGCACATAGCTCTTGAACGGATTCGGCATAAGGAAAGGCTGGCGGCCGCGCAGTTGGAAGGCCGACCAGTTGATCACGTAGGCGGGAACGAAACGTTCCTCCGGACGAGGTCTCTCCTTCTCCGCCGCCGGCCCGCATGCCAGCAGATGGCGCACCAGTTCACCGCGACCAAACGCGCGCGTATTGCGGGGCGGATGTTCCTGGGCCAGTTCGACGGCTTTGTCGGTCGTGACGCGCGGCGCCCGCCCTTCGTCCATCAGGCCGAAGTAGAGCCCCTTCTCGGGGTGCAGGTTGTGGTATTCCAAATCCAAGCTCTTGAGGATCGGGTCATCCCATCCGGCACGTTCGGCGTCGCGATAGGATTCGAGCAGCCAGAGCTTTGACGCCCAATCGATCCGCCCGACCAATTTGGTATAGTCTCCCCGCAGATCCGTGAGCACCGATTCCCATTGTTCCAAGACCCAATCGGTTTCCTCATCCTGACCGGCGTACCGGTCACGCGCCGCCCCAAGATACTGTTCTTGAAGATCGATGGCCGAGATGGTTTTTCCGGATTCGAGCGTGACCATCCATTGCCGGTCTTGGTCTCGAGATATCTCCTGCAGCGTCTCCACCGGCTCCTGGATCGTCAGGCCGGTCGGCGCGTGACCTTCCTCGATGAGCTGGAGCGCGAGCGACGTGGTGCCGATCTTCAGGGCCGTCGCGATTTCCGCCATGTTCGAATCACCGAGCAGCAGATGAATGCGCCGGTAGTGATTGGGGTCCGCCAATGGTTCGTCCCGCGTGTTCACAATGGAGCGGTTTTGCTGCACCCATTCGAAGAAATCGTTGACGATGTGATCGGCGCGCTGCGAGATCTGAAACGGCACGTTCACCCGCTCTCCCGCATTGCGCAACCCCGGGCGGCGGATGATGAGCTCGTTCATGGAGATCCATCCGTCCGGCGTCCCGGTCGCCCCGATCCGCCCGGCGCCGGTAAAAATCTGGCGCGTCACAAGAAAGGACACGAGCTTTCCCAATCCGCGCCGGCTGAAGGGGAAAGCGCGGGATACCAGATAGTTTTCATGCGAGCCGAAGGTGGCATCGGTTTCGTGGTCGATGTTGTTCTTGATCAGCGAGACGGTCTCGCTCAATTCCAGATCTTGTAGCGCGCTCTGGAGGATTTGGTCGCCGGCACGGTCGGATGCGATCAGATCGGCCAAGGTTCCGCACTCAGGCGAGGCATATTCCAGATGTCCCATGTCCAGGTAGATCCGGCCGGCATTCGTCAGAAATCCCCCGTTGCCGGGCGGCTCGTCGTGGCCGCGATAATGGAGGTCCAGCACGCCCCGTTGCTGGGCCTGAAAGATGTGGTCACGGAGCCGGTGAGCGATCCAGGACGGAGAATGCTCCGGCCGATCTTGGTTGATCAGCAAGCCGTATTCGGTTTCGAGTCCAAAAATCCGATTGAGCATCGGTCAGACCGGCTGCTTGAGCGGCGGCGGCAAGAGGGTGGCCAATTCATCCGGTTTCAGCGGCCGATATTTCGATGAGCCGGGAAGTGTGCGGTCGAGAATCACGCACTCGATGGTTTTCCCGGCCATCGATTCGCGGAGATGGGTCCGGAGCGCGTCAGGAGCCGGCTCCTGCACGTCGGCGCTTTGAGGCTTGTCCTGTTGGGATTCTTCTTTCTCGTGCGCGTCGTCGGCGCGCTGGGCCAGTGAGCCGACCGCCCATGCGAGCAGGGCGACGTCCAGGGCCTGTGTCAGAGACACCGAACCCTGTCCACATCCATTCTTGAGATAGTCCACCATGCGGGTCTGCACAGCGGGCGTTGCGGCCAGGACGGCGCAGCCCGTCGTTTCTTCGAATGTCCCGTCGTAATTGATCGTGAGGAACCCGTCTCGCCCCGGTTTGGTCCCCAGCTCTGCCAAGAGAATCTTGACGATGAACGGCGCCTTGTACACCTCTTCGAACGCCTGCTTGATCGCGGGAGCCAGCCCGTACTTGACCAGGCGAGACCCCGTCACATCCGACGGTGAGCGATTGAACCCCTCGGTATGGGCCAATTCCAGCAGACTAAAGCGCAGCTTCTCCAGATCGGCTGGATGCCCCATGCCTCCCAGCGCGATGCGGTCGTAGATCTCGTAGAGCTTCGGCGTCCCGCGGCTGACCGTCACGAGCAGGATGCCGTCCGCGTAGGTGACCCCGGCGACCGGGCTGCCGTGTTTGAATTGCTCATCGAGATACTGTCGTCGATTGCCGACCGCCTCGATCCAGCGATAGGGTTCCTCATACATGACGCAACACCTTCAGGCTGTTGAAAAAGGCGTTCATCGCACCCACCTACCCCAGGCGCTATTACACCCGCCCACCCTGAGTCGGCCGAGACTGGCTCTTTGCCCGAGGGCCGCGCCTGGGGCGGGCGGGTGTGAATGTCTTTTTGAACATCCTGCCTTCATTGAGATTAGTGTCCGACAGCACGCAAGACCTTCGACTCGAACAAGGGCTTGAGGTGATTCTGCGGCACTGTTTGGACACCGGCTTCCGTGATCAGCTTCACGATGGGATACAGA
>JBOHOS010000630.1:0-5931 GCA_050731295.1 Nitrospiraceae bacterium
CTCCTGGGCAGTCCAGCCACCATTCTCCAAGGGTTCCGTTAGCCGAGAGCTTTCGGAAATGGTTTCCTCAGCTCTTTCTCAACTCATCCGTTTTCAAGGCGGGGCGGACACGCCGGCCCCGCCATCACATTGAACGCCATACTGTCGGCGCATTTCCTTGCTACAGAAAAGCTTCAGCCTTGGTCCGAGTGCAGGTCATCGTAAAGGAAGGTTTCTCATGTACGCCGCTTCATCCTGCAGGTCGATGACTCCCAGCAGCTCAGGCTGGACATACGGCGGCTGAGGGGGCAAGAGCGGGTAGGTCCGGATGGTTTCCTCCCCTCGTTTTCCCAAGACAAACACGATGCCCCCCCACTCTCCAAGAAATCGGTCGATGCCCATCCGGAGGTTTCCACGCGCAGGATCCGCTAAATAAACGCGACCTCCGTTCATCCCCCGTAGAACAGCAAAATGCTTGTATCCTTGGGGCTCGACAAATACGATAACGGGAGCCGCGAGTTTGGTGAGCTGCTCGGCTGTCAGTTTAAACCCAGCGGCCTGATAGCCCTTCGTCTGAGCGACCCGTTTGAGGTCCAGAAGAGAAAAACCTCTCTCCGCCTTGAGGGCTCGTTCCTTTTCGGTCAACCGTCGCTCGAGCAATGAGAGGATCTCTTTCTCAGAGGTCGGTTCCCCATAGTAATAGACCATCAAGGTCGCCAGCGCGGCGGCACCACAGGAATAATCCAGCTCTTGCTTGACGACATGTTGATCTCTGAGTTCCTTCAGGGTGTGGCGAGCGAGCAACGGACTGGAGTCGCGGTCAGATGCCGCTATCCCGACGCACCCACCTAGCAGCAGGGTCATTGAAAAATTCAGCCATCTCCGAAGCATGATCTATGTCTCCTCATTCGTCTCCCTCAGGACCACGATTTAGAAACGATACGGTAACCTGAGCCCCAGAATAGCATCGAATGCATCATCCGTGACCCCAATCCCCACCACAGGTTCTATAAATAATTGTTTGGTTATCAGGACAGTCGTTGTAAAGAGGAGATTGACAAGCTCCAAGCTGGAGCCCTCGATCTTTTGCCCGAGCAACGTTGTTCGGCCGATGAGTGCGTTAGTCAACTGCATGTTGAAACTCACCCGATCATTCAATGAATAACCCATTCCAATACTGTATTCAATGATACTTCCAAGATTGCGGTCATTATATGGCAGCGTCTCGATGTATCCGACGCGACCGAAGAACACGACCGGGTCGAGCGTCTTCAGCAGTGTGATGCCGCCTCCGACGAAATAGGCTCCCGTGCCGCGTAAGCTATCGCCGCCTGTTCGAGATTTGCCTAGGACATCCAGGATCACCGTGGGTCGACTGCCTCGTTCGTACCAGAGTTGATATCTCAAAGCCCCGCTGATATCCCCGAGTCCTTCTGCGACAGTGCGGCTGCGGCTGGTGCCGAGTTCAATTTCCTGTTCAGCATGGACAAACCCGGGGACTCTGACGTCCAACTCCAGACCGGCGGCAAGCCCGATCCTGGCGAACAGGCTGGTGTCGAAAAAGCGTCTCGTCGTCTTGATTATGGTTGCTTCCGTGGGACTCAACGGAAGGAAGTCTTGCCTCCTGTCAGTGCTATAGAACGTGTTGAGTTCCAGGATCACTTCTCCTCTGCGTATAAATACCGTCACATTTCGCAAGTAGACATCCTGAAGGCGCTTGAGCTCCTCGGCTTCTTTTTTTCGATCACCTTCATTCGGCACGGTTGGCGCTTGGGTTGGTTGTTTTTCCTCAGCGGACAGCGCAGGCTGCGTGCCGAGCAAATGCGCCATGCTCCCTATCAAGATGACCACGGACCAGATTCTCAATCCCCTCATGGAACCACCTCCCGTTCGGCGCATGCGCCCTCTGGGTTTTTCCGCAAGCCGCGTGCCAATGGAGGCCTCAAAGCCTTCGCCCGCCAGGTCCGTTGTTATTTGCGCGTAGGAAACGCCATCGTGTGAGATAAGCGCTCGCCCGAGGGGAACGCCCATGATTGTCTCGTGAATGTGGCGCTCCGAAACCTGCGATCTCATTAAGACAGACAGGATGGTGGTGATCGGCCTTAAGCAGGAATGTCGTCAAGAGTTTCTGTGAAGAAGCTTTCCCCAAGGATCGGGGCGCGCCTTAACCCTTATCGCCGCTTCCGTCAGCGGCGAGTGGTTGATCTGGAATTGAAGCGGTGGTGCGTAAGTTGCTTACAGGTTCAGAGCTGGAGACTCCGCACACTTGTATGAATACATCATGGGCAAAGATCCATGACTGCCGGAGTGAAGAACGACCCCGCGAGATGGATTGCAGCAGACTGCACGCTTCAGTCCGTGCAATGCACGGTGCGTGAAAATGAACTTTTTCAACCAGAGAGGTTAGGATGGCTTATGTTGTTATTTCTCTATGCAGCGACGGACAAGCCACCTGCATCTCTTGAATGGCGATCCATGGCCGTTTAACTCGACACTTCATTACCCCGTGACATGCGGACCCTGCCCGACTTGTCAGAGTAAATCGTGAATCGTTAGTTCTTACGCCATTGAATTCTTGCGTCCTCAGCACTGTTTACACAACTTGACAACGTCTCTGTCTGAACGGTGTGAGGCTGATGCGGCACAGACCAATTGCTCGCCACAACCATAGCCCTACGATTCCGGAACCGAGTAAGAGAATGGTGGTTGGTTCTGGCACCTGACTGCCTATCGGGTCTCCGAACGGAGCGAGGTTCCTTTGCTCTATGTCGGCAAGATTAAGTTGATCAGCTTTTGCACAGTCCAGGCAGAGGTTCAACTGCACGATTTTCGCCAAATTGGTTTGAAAGGTTGTCATATACCCTTGCAGAGCCGAGCCAGAAACAGAGGGATCACCAAGTTGCATGAGCTCTCCAACGATCGAATTGATTTGTGTGATATTCGCAATGTTCGTCTGGATGGCGGTTGCGCAGCCCACGCACAGATTGACTTGGAAGATTTGAGCATCGTTCTGTAACGTGAAAGCGGAAGACCAAGCTTCTAAGCCAAGACCATAATCGCCACACGTGACCCCACAGAACCAGGGAGTCTCAGCATTGGACTGTTGAGTGTCGCTGCCAATGAGCGGCGTCGCATTGGCGGTCTGACGTGCTCCTATCCCTATCAGCGCTACCCACATGAGTAAGCCCAGAACTCCGGTCTTCATATCGCCTCCTTGGTGCGTGTGAACTGCCCGGATCGCTGCTCCTATCTGTGCAGCCAGGCTCCAAATTCGTTGCTGTTTTTTCGCATGAAGTTGAAGCGGAGACCCGCCTGCCCTTAGGAACACTATGTCTTGTGCCTTAACTTTAGGATCCCCTCTCTGATCAACCGTTCAATCTCTCGGCTAATCAGAGCGTTTGCCACTTCCGATTTCGTCTTGCCATGAATGCCGATTCGCGCCAGTTCGCTCAGGTAGGCCGCAACCTCGGCGGATGGGCTTATGTATATCCTGGAGGTCCGGTTAACGTTTTTCGGCCGCGCCATTTTGTATATGTAACTATTCTAGGGCCAAATAGCAACTAAATAGTTACATACATGTGGCCCTGGCAAATAGTCGGATGACCGAAAATTTGAGGTGCTTCAGGAAAAGTCAGTCAAACCAACCGGCATGCCTCTGTGCAAGCAAAAGCTCAGTATGAAGCAGGCCGCTACGCCTAACCCAATCCTTGCTCCGATTGCTGACAGCCGGCACGCCGTGGTGAATTGGCAAAGTCTTGAAACGCTTTTGATCTTTGAGCAACTGCATGTCATGCAATAATCTCCTGACCTAAGGTTCTTATGTCGAAGAACGAGGATTAACGCGCCGGCAAAATATCACAAAGCTTGTCGCCGCTCTGTAGTAGAAACACGACATAACCTACCGGAGCCTTTCTCATCGATCAGCTAGCAAGAACGAATCGATGCTTCTATAGAAGCGAGTGTCTGCCTTTCTGCCACCGTCCACCTGCACGGAGGCGCTGCGCAGCCGGGATGAGACGACGAGAGACTGGAAGGACATCAGATCCAAACAAGCCCAGCAGATCGTGGAATTGTGTTCGGAAGTTGCGCGGCAACTGCAGTGGATATGTGGTATAACCTCTAACCAAGCATTGACGACGGGAGCTTGAATGAGTCCGCGAGTTCAGTACCACAGGTCATTTATGAGGGGAGCACGACCTAGCGATGTTCGCACAAGATGAACAGAGAAAGAGCCTCGGCTGGCTCACATTCACGATGCATACTATCCGGCTGGATGCTTCTCAAGTCGTTCACGCCAATGGTCAGCTTATTGACGGCAACGACTATGATCTGGATGTAAAGATTCAACGGGTCGATCCGGAGGCCGCTACGCTATTGTATGTTGGTCGGGTGGGCACACACAGTTTTCCACCCCAAGAGGCACGGCTGCCTCTTGTGCCGGGACAGCCCATCGAATTACACCTTACCGGGATTGAGGACAGGAATGTGACTCCACCACTCTATGCCGCGTGGGAGGAAAGTGTCCAGGTGCTACCAGGGGAGACAGCTGTGCTCATGATCGGACAGCGATCGGAAGATGATGCGGATCCAAGACCATCAAAGCTATCCCTCATGCTGATTTCTTTTTTATCAGACGTCGCCTTCAGGGTCTAATAAGCCATCATAACGGCACGGCCGTTCGTCCGATAATAGCTTACCGGTCACCAGACCAAGAAGGCGAGTCCGGTGAAAAATATCCCCCTCCTGATCCGGACTAACGAGTATTAGACCAGGACCGTACCCGGAGGCCGCTCGATCAGCTCGATTTCATACCCGTCGGGCGCATCGATAAAAATGAAGCGGCTGCCGGAGGAACTTCGGGTGGGACCGTCGGTAATCTTCACCTGCTTCGCATTCAATTCACGGATGGTCGCGTCGAGATTCTCGACTTCGAACGCCAGATGCACGAGGTCTTCCTGCACCTTGACGGGTCCGCTGGGCGGGAAACTTGCCAGCTCGATCAATTCCTCGCTGTTGGGAACTTTCAGGAATGCCAAATGCGACCCTCGCGGAGACGTCTTCCGCTCCAAGACATCAAGACCAAGCACATCGGTGTAGAACTTCACAGTTTGCTCCATGTCACTGACTCGCATGCGGGTGTGCAGAAATTTTTTCACTTGCATAGGCTAGCCAATGAAAAATTAAAAATGAAAAGCGTAAGAACGACTGTGCTTGGCCTTCCCTGTATTATACATTTAATAACATTTTGAATTTTACATTCTTACTTCTCCAGCGCCGGACCGGTCGTCTTGCGGAGAAGGATTTCAGCGGTCCCCGGGATAAGGAAATTGGGGATGGGACCGATCTCCTGATACCCCTGCCGTTGATAAAATCGGCGGGCCCCGGTGTTGAAGTCGGAGACGCAGATAAAGAGATTCTTCACGCGGGCAAAGACGATCTCTTCCACGTGCCTGAGCAACAGGCGTCCCAGCCCCTGCCCCTGCATCGCCGGCGCGATTGCCAGTAATTCCAGGTAGTCGCCGAAGAGAAATCGCTGCCGGAGCAGCGCCACACCACCGACCTCGCCGCCGCGTTCAATCACGAATCCTTCGCGGCCTTGCGGCAACGGATGGAACAATCGTTCCCAGTGGACGGCAGTATAGCCCAATCGTTTCCACGGGTCAGAATCAGCCAGCATGCGGATCACGGCGTCTCGATCCTGGGTCTGGTACAGCCGAACGGTTGGCGCTAGGGGTTGGTTTGTGGCGTACACGTGAGCAGATCCGTCACGGTCATGAGTTGAAAGCCTTGCCGGAGGATAAGGTCTTCGTAGAGATTTTCCACAACGTCGCGCGTGTGACGGCCCTTGCCATTGGCATGAAAGACGACGATATTGCCGTTGCGGGCGCCTGCTTTCACCGTCCGGAAGATCTGATTCCGTGACAGAGCCGGGTCCGGATCCCCCGATACGAC
>JBOHOS010000631.1:0-1034 GCA_050731295.1 Nitrospiraceae bacterium
GTGACAGAGAGATGATACTTGAACACACAGCACAGATCGCGCCTCCTCTCGTGGCGGCAAGCTGCTCGTCCGACATCGTGATGAGAGACGCAATTCCCTTTCCCCCGATCTTGCTGACTGCGAAGAACGTTGCTGGGTCATTCGCGGGCTCCATGGCCGAGACCTCCAGCCCGATTGCTCCCAACACTCCTATGGCGATCCATAACTGAAGGAGGCGTTTCATGGTAATCCCTCCGTTTGCCTGTTCACCCGTTTGACGATGATCATGCGAGACATCCATCCCCCAAAAAAAAGAACCCGGCAGTCTTAAGGAGAGAAGGGGGCGCAGACCATCTTCTCTCCCGCCAACCACCGGGTGATACCGTATGAGGTATCAGTTGATACTTTGGTTTATCCTGGAATGGTTGTGCTGTCTTGCGCGATTGGACTGATCGTCAAAAAAGAAACCTCCTCGATTCCTCTGTAACAAGGAATTGTTCTGGTACACGCTCGCTATATTGAGACAGACAACGCAGACATCACGAGCGCCCTCGACCGCAGTCAATTGATTGTCGGTCATGGCTTGAAGGGTGCTTTCTTGCGTCAGCTTGCTGAAGGCAAAGAAGGACGCCTGATCATTGTCAGCCGCCATCGCCGACACACCGAAACTCAGAATCGCCATCGCAATCCCGACTACAACTAGGTTTCTCATAGATTACTCTCCTTTTCCGTACGTTATTAAACTGCTTGTCTCTGCGCCCCGATTGTTGTGAACGTGTGTAAGATCGCAGTGCTGCCAGGCCGGCGGTCAATTACCGACCGATAAATTGTCCAAATCTCGCTCGGCTGCCCTGTCTCGAGCTTGCCGATTGAGTAATATTGTTCCCAAACGCGAACAGTGTCTGTACGGCGATGTTGGGCTGAATGGCAATGGCAAAATTGACACAGCCGATACAGATCTGGCCTCCCTCAATGGATGCCAGATTGTCGTCCGACATCTCAGGGAGTGGCACGCTTTCCTTTCCGGCCAGGTTGCTTAACGCAAAGAACTTTGT
>JBOHOS010000632.1:0-10852 GCA_050731295.1 Nitrospiraceae bacterium
ATCAAGACGTGATGCGGAAGAACCACCGGGTCCGGCACCTCACCCACGACTATGTCCTTGAGTCCCTTCCGTAGAACCTGTTTCATAGATTCGACCCCTCCCGTCAACGGCTTTCGCAAAGTTATGATTATTTTTAATAGTCGAGATGATCAGGTGCATTCTTGTGAGACGGGTGCGTGATGGAGTTTGAGCCTTCGGCATCCACACGCCTGAAGATTATTTTCGGAGGGTTCTTGCCTTGTCGCCGTCAAGATTCCATACCAAACTCGACCAGTCAACGGCGTTTGACTGTAAAACGTTGCAGTTTTTATAAGTATTAACACTTGCAAACTCAAACAGGACCGAACGATAACGCGAAACGGCATATTCTACCCTGTAATCCCTGATCTTTACATCCACGTGTCATTCAACCGATTCTTTTTTCCCTGGTCAACTGGCGGTCGTCCCAGAGTCTGAATGCAAAGGCTGAAGACCGATCATGGCAGCAACAATTGGATAAAGCCGCTCAGCAACGATGCGATTTCCTTCGGCGGTCAAGTGACAATAGTCGGTATACAACTCGCCGGGGTGATCTTTGGCAATTGTGACTAAGTCCACAAAGCGGAAATTTGGGGTGCTTTCTTTAGTCAAGCGCGAACTTATTTTCGAAGTGAGATAGCGCCAGCTTAGGCTTCCAAAGTCACGTTGGTGCTGGAATGCGATTTGCTGAATTTGTTGATCCTTCTTCGATAAATTAGAAGGCTCCTCGACGACGATCTGCGGTTGAAGGCCGTAGACTATCTTGATGTTACGACGAGCGGCACCTACTTTGAGATCGTTAACCAGATCTAAATACAAATGGAGAACAGTATCGAGTTCCTTCAGCCTGCGTTCATATCGTTCTCTCAAGGCCTTCTCCTCTGACGGGCGAAATGCACTATCCCCCCAATCTCCTATTACAGTAGGAACACCTCCATGGCTGGCGAATATTTCATGTATCCGTTGGTGAAGAACGGTCATCCCATAATATAAATAGCTGGCTCGCCCCAAATATATGTCCAAATAGAGTAGCGGTCCTAGGGGGCTCGATTCGTTGAGCACTCGTTGCCCTCTTTGAAAATGTCGGTTTTTCCAATACGGAGCAGATTCATGCACGAGAGCCGCTCCCTCGGTCAGGGCTGAAATATCATTATGGCCATCTAGGAAGATAACAAGATCGGGATGGAAATTGACGAGTTTCTCCCGGAATAGAGTCATCTCTTGGAAGAGCCGATATTCGCTGACCGCCGCATTGATTACCTCAAAACGAGAGCCTGGGTGTCGTGTCTTAAGCAGCAACTGAAGCTGATAGTCGATGGTGTCTTGGTCGTATAGTGGCTTTACGTCCACTTGCGGATAAAGACCATTGCTGCCGAATGCTGTCGAGCCTCCGACTAGAAAGATCCTAATGGTATCGTTCGAAGGCACAAGGGATACATTGTTTGTCCGGCGGAACCCCTGGTCATTGACATGGAAATACCGATACGTGCCGGGCGCCAAGCTCCATCCCAGGCGAAGCGAATATTCGTTGTGCTGAATCCCATAGAGATGGTTGCCCCAATGAACGTAATAATAAAGTCGGCTTACTCCTTCCAGAAGAATCCCTACCACAACGAAGCACACTATGGACAAGAAAAAAGGACTGAACTTCTTCGATTTGGAAAATGCCTTCCGTTGGTTCTCAGATTTCCCGCACGGTGCCTGCACTTGGCGATCCAGCGTTGTGCTGGCCGGCAAGCTCTCGGATGAAACGAGATCGCCCTTGTTGCTTCCATCTACCTCGGTACTGGACAAGTCTGCCGCTTCTCTCTTGTCGGGTCCAACCATCCTGGGATCATCTGCATCCTTCACGGTTCACCATCCGTAGCCACTAATTTGTTCTCAGAAACATCTGCTACCGAAATCAATTCACGGTAGAGCTTGAGCCATTCGTTTCGCACCTGATGCCATGAATATTTATGACATTCCTTCTTTGCACTGTCGGCTATTGCCAATGCCAGACTCTCGTTCTCGAGGAGGCGAATCGCGGACGCAGCAAGCGCTTCATGATCACCTCTTCGCACCATCAGGCCAGTCTCCTCATGTCGAAGAATATACGGGACACCGCCCGCATCGGTTGTTACGACCGGCAAGCCAGAAGCAAAGCACTCGAGGACAGAACTTGGCATGTTATCAATGTCTGTTGCAGTCAAATAGATATCGGCCGCATCGTATAATTCCGCCATCTTATCCCAGGGGACGCGGCCGATGAACTTGGTGTTGCGCAGTCCCAGTTCGCGCGCAAGTTCTTCGAGTTCGTTGCGCTGCCAACCATCACCTGCAACGGTCAGAGACGCATCCGAGATACGCCGCTGAATCACCGAGAAGGCGCGCAGAACGCACGGCACGTTATAGAGCGGCTCAAGGAGTCGGCTTGTCAAAAAGACTGGCCTCAGCGGGATACGTTTGCGAAAATGGAAACGATCGAGTTCGACAATGTTCGGTATCGAGTGGGCCCGGAGCCCAAACTTCGCGAAAATATCTACCAAATACCCTGAAGGCACTACGATGACATCCGCTCGGCGAATCGTAGGCAGCGCGGTCCATCGCCAACGTTGAAAATGATCCTCGGCCTCACCACTTCGGTAGTTAAGCACGATCTTCTTGCCGTATATCTTGGCAATTAGAATAGCCGGAAGGACTGTGAGCGAATAAGAGTAGTAAGAAGCGGAGAAAATGTGGATGATATCGTATCTGCCGAGTCGCAGGACTAATGTTGCCCAATATACTAAAGAGGTCACCAGAGTGCGCACATACTTGATCCGCTGTAACCATCTGAGGACACTGGGCAGGCCTGGATTGTGAGGAATAAAGCATACGTCCAGCGATGGCTCCTTCCGTAAGCCTTCGATGAGGCGCGACGCCTGTCGGGATTGACCACCAAGCAGGTCAAGCGATGGAGCAAGGATGCAAATGCGCATTTTTTCAGTCGTTGTCATTTTATGAGTTTTCTTCACCGATGTTATGATTTGTTCGGCACTGAGTTGCCCACTATCCCGTCAACCTCCTCGCTAACACGTTGCATATTCGTTTGGAACTCGGTTCAATGCAATAGTTCATTAGTTAGCCCTTTTCTTCTTTTGCAGGATTAGCGGGTATGCCCACCACATGGAATGAAGCTTGAGAATTCTACACGGTGCTAATTATTATAGACGGGAGGCCCGCACCACCCGACAATCCATATCTTCCAAATCTTCCAAACATCCATTCACTGGTAAATGTCGATTATGGAATTAATCTTAGTAGATCAATTGGTTAGAGATCGAGCTAAATTTTGGAACCTAGTGTACAAACCTGAAATAAACCCTTGAGGGATCTCTCATCTAATTCGGTTGAAATATCGATCCATAAGAATTCGATAACATTGACTTTTATGAGGTCCCACGTAAAAAGAAGACTGATGGTACAGGCTTTGCTCGATGGGACATCCTGAGTGTCTATGCACAAAGGAGCTTACCATGCGCATGCGATTGTCATTAGCCACCTACCTCTTGGCCTTTAGTCAAATCTGGGTAGCAAGCCTTAGCTTTGCCCAAAACTTACCAGCATTGCCGAATATACCTGACATAGGTTGTAGGTCCACCTCAACTGTATCGAGCGCTACGGTACTCCGTGTCCCAGCGGGAGGCAATCTCCAACAAGCGCTCAACACGGCACAGCCTGGGGACACGATCTTGCTCGATCCTGGAGCGACGTATACCAGCACGAGCGGATTTACATTTCCTCCCAAGCCGGGAGCGGGCTGTATTACGATACGCTCGTCGGCCCCTGACTCATCATTGCCCCCTGCCGGTGAGCGGATCAACCCATCGTATGCTCCGCTGCTCCCTAAGCTCGTTTCTTCAACCACGTCCGTGCTGACGTTTCCGGCTGGATCTCACCACTATCTGATCATGAACGTCGAAATTTATCCGATCGGGTTTATCAATGACCTCGTCTGGGTGGGCACAGGAACGGAAAATAATCGGAACCTGCTTCCGCATCACATTGAGTTCGACCGGGTCTACATTCATGGTCATGCGACGCAAGGAACCAAACGCGGCATTGCGTTGAATGGGGCGGCAGTGACTGTCAAGAACTCTTATATTTCAGCTATTCGGCTGAACGGACTCGACTCCCAGGCTATCTGTAGCTGGAACGGTAGCGGACCGTTCCGCATCACCAATAACTATTTGGAGGGGGCGGGAGAAAACGTCATGTTTGGCGGTGCATCCCCGTGGATCCAAGATTTGGTTCCTTCGGACATAGAAATAAGAAAGAACCATTTCTTTAAGCCTCTCTCCTGGAGAAAAGGGGATCCTAGCTATGCGGGGCAGGAATGGACGGTCAAAAACCTGTTGGAGTTCAAGAATGCTCGGCGCGTACTCATTTACGCCAACACATTTGAGAATATGTGGCCGCATGCACAGGTTGGATTTGCCATTCTCTTTACTCCCAAGAATGACCAAGAAAATTGCACCTGGTGCACTGTTGAGGATATGACCTTCTCCAGCAACATCATTCGGCGTGCGTCCCATGGAGTCTCTATCAATGCCTACGGCTGGCCGTATCCGACCAAGCAAGCGTCACGTATCCTCATCGAGAACAATCTTTTCTTGGACATCGGCGCGCCATTTGGAATAGGCCCAGGCCGTCTCTTTCAGATTGTCGCGACCCCTAAGGATGTCATTATTAAACACAATACTGCCTTTCATGATGGCATGGTTGCCTACATCGAAGGTGGATCGTCCAGTGGATTTGTCTTTGACAACAATGTCGTGAACTACGGGCAATCTGGATTCACTGGAGCCGGCACTTCGGGAGCTAGCATGACGCTGAGCACGTTCTTTCCCGGATATCACTTTCAAAAGAACGTTCTTATAGGAATTCCGTCCACTTTACAAAACCAATATCCCTCAAGCAACTTTTTCCCGGCAACAACCACACAAGTTGGTTTTGCCAATCCGTCAAGTGGCAATTACCGGCTGACCAGCAGTAGTCCCTACAAGAATGCGGGCACGGACGGGAAAGATCCTGGCGTTGATTTCGACCTCCTTGCCTCTGCAGAATACACAAAACCGCTGCCAACCGCTCCAAGTCCATCGACACCGCCTCCGGCTACGACGCCACCGGTCGCCACGACCCCGCCGCCGGCAGCGGCAACACCGCCGCCAGTCGCCACGACCCCGCCACCGGCAACGGTGACACCCCCGCCGGTCGCCACAACCCCGCCACCGGCAACGGTGACCCCTCCGCCGGCAACTTCAACTCCGACAAACGCTGGTGACAGTAATACGCGTCAAGTACTGAAGCGTCTCCTTCAAAGACTGCAACGCCTTCTGGAAGGTCTGAAGTAAAGACTGCTCGGAGCATCGATGAGGAAGACTCGGTCGCAGAGAGTGTGATGACAGCCAAGGCCTTGTTTTCTACCTGGTAGAAAACAAGGCCTTGTAGTGGCCCTGACCTAGCCCCGCCAAACTCATCCAGCCGTAATAAGAATCCTCCGACCACCAGAAAAGAGAATCTATGAAAATAGCGGCTTCTCGAGTGTAAGCTCCCGCTCGAACTAGGGATACAAGTCATTGTTGCACGACAGATCGACTCCGCGGTTCACTGTAGTGATCGGTAGGTACACAGGATGGATTACTGATCTTCCCCCGATTTCATGGACACCCAGTTAAGACCGTCTCGTCAGTGCCTCGAACTCGGCGGGGGACCGATAGCCGAGAGTCGAGTGCCGGCGGGTCCGATTGTAGAACACTTCGAGCCACTCGAAGATCTCCGGCTTGGCGTCTGCCCGCGTTGCATATCGTCGATGAGACACGAGCTCCGTTTTCAGCGTATGGAAGAAGCTTTCCACGACGGCATTGTCCCAGCAATTGGCGCGTCGACTCATGCTGACCGTGAGGCCATGGCTGGCAAGGAGCTCGCGATACAGGATGGCGGCATACTGTGATCCACGGTCCGAGTGCAAAGTCGGGTTCGCCAAGCTGTATGACTGCAAGACGCCGGTCACGGCGGCCGATCTGCTGAATAATCGGGTGCTGCCGGTCTTCGAGCAGCATGACCTCCCGCTGAACCGAGTCCTGACCGACCGAGGGACCGAGTATGGTGGCGCCCCCGAGCGCCATGCGGATGAGCTGTATCTGGCGGTCGAGACCATCGATCACACCCGGACGAAGACCCGGCATCCCCAGACCAATGGGATCTGTGAGCGCTTCCACAAGACCATGCTCAACGAATTCTATCGCGTGGCGTTCCGGAAGAAGATCTATCGGACGCTGGACGAACTCCAGACCGACTTGGACATCTGGCTCCGGGAGTACAACGAGACCCGGCCGCATCAGGGCCGATGGTGTTATGGCAAAACACCGATGCGAACGTTCGTGGACAGTGCCGTTGGCGAAGGAAAAGATATTGGCCGCGTAACCCGGGGGACTCACTGTCTGTCAGATGAAGTCTTGACATTTACAGCACAACCGAGTCATGCCCTGGAATCTAGATATTCTCTATGCCACAGCTCGAACATCAGGAGCATCCAAATGTGATGTGAATAATCTTGTTTGCCACTCAGGTGGCCATTCCAGATACTTCGGATGTACTGCGGGTTGAACAACCCGCGCTCCAGAGCTCGTTGGCTAAACATAACATCTTCTACGATCTCGCGCAGAGGCTCTCTCAACCACTCTGCAAGCGGCATGGTAAACCCATGTTTTTTTCGATCACGGACCTCGGGCGGTATCGATCCCTCTATCAGGCGCCTAAGCAAAACTTTCGTTTGGCTGCCTTTCAGCTTCATGGACGCCGGTAGAGTCGTGGTGAACTCTAAGAATTTATGATCGAGCAAAGGCGCCCGCACTTCCAGCGCATGGGCCATGCTCATCCGATCCACTTTCACAAGAATGTCATCGGTTAGATAGGTCTTGATGTCCACGTACAGAGCTTTATCAAGGGGATCACTCGCCGAGCACCGATTGTAAAAGGAACGAAATCTTTCAGCAGGATCAAAATGGCGGCATGCCGCGCCTAAGTCGTCGTCATACAGCTTGTGCTTGTCCTCATCAGCAAATAGAAATCCGCAATGCTTCCAGGCACAGGCGGAGTCTGGAGACATGCCCAACTTCCGAAGTGTGTTTTTACCTTTCATGGCCGGCAAGAAGCCTGCTAACTGTGAGAGCATTGTGGTGCCGGCGGCTCCGAGAATGCGCGCCAACCTGTGCTCCAGCTTTTGAAGATAATGACGGGAATATCCTGCGAATACCTCATCTCCTCCATCTCCCGATAATGCGACCGTGACGTGCTGCCTTGCCATCTGTGAGACGTAATACGTCGGAATCGCTGAGGAATCGGCAAAGGGCTCATCAAAGAATCTGACGAGCTGTGGAATGAGATCTTTGAGCACAGGTTCGATCACATGCTCTCGGTGATCACTATGAAAGCGCTTCGCTACGGCTCGAGCATACGGAAGCTCATTATGAGCCTGTTCGTAAAAACCAACACTACAGGTCAGCACCGGTCTGTCGAGTTGTTCGGCCATGAGCGATACAACCACGCTTGAATCCACTCCTCCGCTCAAAAACGCTCCCAGTGGCACATCGCTCCGAAGCCTGATTCGGACCGCTTCTTTGAGAATCGCGTGAAGCTGTTGCAGACACTCCGTTTCGTTTTCCAGAGGATCAGGTGTATAGACAAGGTCCCAATATTCCTTGACCTTTACTTTGTCTTCATTGCAGATCAAAAGGTGGCCTGCCGGCAGCTTCTGAATTCCTCGAAACATCGTCAGAGGGGCCGGAACATATAGTAAGCTGAGGTATGAATCCAGTGCTTCAGGATTAAGATCCCGTTGAACTTCAGGATCCTGTAATATAGCTTTGATTTCAGATCCAAAGATGAGACCTTGTCCGGGGCTAATGGTATAGAATAATGGCTTCTTCCCCACGCGGTCACGAGCGAGCAGTAAGGTGTGCGCACGTTCATCCCATAGGGCTATCGCAAACATCCCGCGTAATGGCGTTACAAAATCTTCCCCCATCTCTTCATAGAGATGAACGATCACTTCAGTGTCAGTTGAAGTTTCGAAACGATGCCCCCGATCGATAAGGCCCTGTCGCAATTCGACATAATTATAGATCTCACCGTTAAAGACCACCCAGACAGTTTGGTCTTCATTTGAGATAGGTTGGTGACCTGATGCGATATCAATAATAGAGAGCCGACGATGTCCAAGCCCAATTGGCCCCTTAATATAATAGCCCTCGTCATCTGGCCCGCGGTGGCTCAATGATCGACACATTCTTTCTAGGAGTGGACGTGAAACTGTTTTTCCCTGGCTGAAAGCAAATTTTCCCGTAATTCCACACATCTTCTGACTCTTCCTCCCCACCCTCTACAGTTTCAATTTACAACTCCTGGCTGTGAATGTCGTCCGGACATCATGGAGCTTGATGGCGAGTCAGCAAATTCAGATAAAGAGTCTCTAATTTTCTCGCCATTTTGTCCACCGTAAATTCTTGCTCAACCCGGTTTCGGCCGAGTTCTCCCATCTTCCTGCGTAGTTCAGGATCATCACAGAGCTTTCCGAGACGATCAGCCAATATGCCGGCATCTCGTGGCGGCACAACAAACCCTGTGAGTCCATCAATGACTAATTCGCGAGTCCCTCCTGTATCAGTAGCGACGACCGGTAGGCCTGAGGCCATGGCTTCCATGACTGAATTTGGAAATCCCTCATTTGCAATGGAAGGGAGGACGGCAATATCCATCGTTTTCAGAATAGACGGAATATCATTTACTGCCCCGGTCATGCTCACCACATTAATTAAACCTAATTCGTTCACTCTTGTCTCAACCTGGCGGCGAAAGCTCCCGTCTCCTACTATTAGAAATCTCGCGAGAGGATAACGACTGCTGAGATGCTTCGCCGCCTCTAAAAACACCGTATGTCCTTTCTCTGGTCGAAGGTTAGCGACGACCCCGACCATGATCTCTTCTTTTTTGTGAGTGGAGCCAGATTGGTCTCCATGTTCTTGACAATTGAAGCGTTGTAGATCAATCCCGTTATGGATAGCCCAGACTCGGTGAGGACTAACGCCGTCTCGCTTCACTAGCTGATCCTTGATGACACCTGCATTTGCAACGACGCCGGTGGCCAACCGATAGCACCACCGTTCCGCCATTCGCTGTGCGGAGGTCTTGGTGAGCGCTTCCTCACGACGAGCGCCTAAGATGACGGGGACGCCAGCTAACCGCGCGATTGGAATTGCAAATACGTTTGTGTAAAAATCAAAGCACTGGACCACTTGTGCCTGAACCCGTCGTAAAAATGTCAGGAAGGCCGTCGCCTGGAGGAAGGCCGTCGCATTATAAAATCCCGACAATGGATAGGATTGAACATGGTCGAGATCAATGGGAAGCTCATCTGCGAGAGGACCTTCTCTTTGAAAACAAGCAAGGTGGAGATCAAACTGTGTTCGGTTAATAGACTTTACGAGCTCAACAGCTTGCCGTTCGGATCCGCCGACCTGAAAACTGTTTGTGAAAATTAGGACGGATATTTTTTTGTGCATCTTTACTCTTCGGCAGCAAGTCAACCAAAGTTAATCATACGTAATTTTTATTACCTAAACGGCAGCATCGCCGACCGTTTCTCTCAGAATTCCTCCGTTCAGAAAAGCCCCCAGCGGCACATCGCTCACCAGCCTCCAGGCGACTCGACTTCTTCCGAACTCGTTCGAAATTGGTTGATGGCTGGTATGAGATTGATGGTGCTGAACCGCTGCATGCCGAGACCTACTTATCCCTGAACACAGAGTCTCTCGATCGTCAGGGTCGGTGTGTCGCACATGGCTTCGACCACCCTGCCACCAGCCGGTCCGACACCCTCGAGAGTGGCATACCCTGCGATTCCTCACATGAGAGACCCCACGTCTCGCGAGGGTAGTCTCGTCAGGTTTCGACAACATCGTGATTGTCGCTGCTTCCCTAGAGTATTCGATTGATCTCTCTAGTCGCTTGAGACACGCAAGCCGAAAAATGGCCCTCGGCATTTAATTCTTTGCGTGCAGGAGAAGATTAAGGTGAGAACGGTCTGACCGTTTTGCGTCGCATGCTGCAAGGAGGCCGCAGTGTTTTAACTGTCTCATTTGCCCATCCTGTTTTGTCCCCACGGCACTGAGTGACTTCTTTGTTCCCACGGCCATAACGGTCTTTGGAGCTTCTCCGTTTCATGACTGATCCTCGACGCAATCCCCTTCAATGCAAGTGCGAACCCCGCAATATAATAAAAATAAAAGTAGTATGCGACAGGATAAAACATCGCGCCGACGCAGAAAGCTAGGAGACTAATCTCGCTGGCTACAGCCAACAGGTATAATTCGGAATGTTCGACGCTTCCTATGAATCGAGACTGAATCCGGCGTAATTCTACGATGAGTCGCCGTAGCAGCATTAGAAATACAATTAATGCGGGAACGCCTAACTCCGTCGCGATCTGAAGGTAGATGTTATGGACGTGCTGCCAGAACATGCCTTTTTGGTTCATTGCGAGAATGTTCATCCCCATTCCGACCCCGAATAACGGATTTTCCCCGAGGAGCACCAAGCTATTTTTCATTGAGGTCATGCGGCTAGCAGAAGATCCAGCCTTGTCCTTTGAGGAATCAAAAATGGAAAGCACACGATCTCCATATCCTTCTGGAGCCAGGACAATAAATGCGACGATCATCAATAAAACAGGAAACACGAGATTCATTTTCTTGCCGCCTCCGGTCCCTTTGACAACCGCCAGGCACAAAACTGCCGCGAGCGTCACAAACCC
>JBOHOS010000633.1:0-7797 GCA_050731295.1 Nitrospiraceae bacterium
AGCGTGGGAAGTGCGTGTCTTGGCACGCTGGGGGCGGGTCTGGGTGAAATAGTGCCATTTTCAGCAGCTTGTTATTAGAAGAACGCCATGCTGCAATAAGTCACCGTCGAATTAAACTGATCCGTCACTCCCCGATCGTACCGCAGCACCTGCCCTTTTTCCGCCTGAATGAGCCGAAGCAATGTGTAGATCGCCGCAAAGCCTGAGATTCGTCGCGCGTCCCCTTCCTTTTGAATAAATTTGGCGAACGCTTCGGCATCGACATTCTCCACGTGCTTGAGCATTTCCATGTCGGTCTGCATGCACTTGTGAAACGAATAGTCGGTCGGCGGCTTATTGTCCCCGTATCGCATGCCGATGTGGGCCAGTTCGGCGCTGGCGATCACGCACACTCTTCTCCCTGACTCGTCGATAACGGTCTTCAAGGATCGGATGAACAGTTCCACCTTGTCGGCCAGTTCCCTGCATTCCGGATCAACCAGCAACGACGGGGTGAAGGCGCAGAGGACAGGCAGCATCTTCAAGGCTTTGCTACTTCCAAGAGTATGCTGGAGGAACGGCAACTGAAATTCGATGGAATGTTCGTTTCGATGGGCGACATCCTCCTCGAAGAACCGATGGCCTCCTATTTTTCGAAACCGATCCAACAAGTCACGATCGGCCGGCACTACTCCCAAGGGCGTCTGAAAATCCTTATCCGTGACCGCAAAGCCGTTGTTTAGGCCGGCGTGGCAGGTGCCGAGTATGACGAACAGGTCCGGCGCTTCAGTCTCTTTCAGCTCCTTATACGCCCAGGCGTAGATCGGTCCACCTTGCCGGACATCATAGTGAGGAGCCACGAGACCTTTGATCTTCTTGCCCTTGTTCTCCGATGGCTTGAAATCAGGACCCTCTTTAGAGGTGAAAAATCCTTCAAGCTGGAGCCCCAATTTCTCTGCATCCGCTTCGTAGCTCCTGCCCGCGTATACGGCCGGCCGACAAGGCGCAGTCCGATAGGCGGTGACTGCCGCGTGTTTAGCCGCCTCGACACGCTCACCCTCCAAGAACAGCTTCGTTTCCAAATCCGAGATCAGTTTTTCGAGGCGGTCCGGCATGAAAAATTCACCAAACTTTTTCAGGTACTCCGAGCCGAGCTGATCGAGCGAATGTTCGCCGTCGAAAAACTGAAACAGATAGAAGTAGTTCAGCGGCACGACGAGTTTTTCCCCGGTCAACCCCGTCGGGTCCCAGAGCAACACATACTGCTCTTCATTTTCCTTCAGCGGCGAATACTGCAAGTTCCGCAAGGAGGGAAACTGTTTCGAGTCTTTCACTGATTCATTCATGCTGCATCCCTGTTCTTTGCATTCTATGGTACTCCAACGGAAGCGCCGGGCGCCAGAAGCGAGCGAGAGCCGCTTATGATTCTTCCGGCTGTTCTCTTCGGCGGCTGCTCCAGATCATCAACGTGACAATCGTGACGGCCAGCAGGACGAGTGACGCCCACCCATACTGCGGCCCGCCATATTCAATAAGATCAGACAACCGTCCGATCAGGAGCGACATACGAGCCATGACGGTATAGCCGAACGCCGCTCCGAACGAAACCATTAGAAACAGAATGCCGGTGCGCGTCGCGACTCTCACCGGCCCGGCGTGCTCGATCGAAAAGAAAAAGTAAAAGAGGACCGAGATCACGCCGATGAGCAGGATGATGGCGTTCAGGTTACTCGACGGCTGCGCCAGACCGTAGGTGAAAGTCAGTCCCTCGCCAGGGATCATCGACGCCAGCGGCCTGACTGTGTCCTCAATCTGTTTCAAAATATAAGATGATACGATGCGCGGAATCGCCAATCCTGATCCAACCCCCACGATGAACGCAAACGCCATTCGGGAAAGCCATGTCGCTTTGGGAACATACCGCGCCAGCATCAGAACCCCGATCCCGAGCGGGATCAAGAGCGACCAGTCGCCCTGCTTGACCATCGGCTCATAGATCAGGCGAACGACGACCGTATCATACGTTTTCACGATGGTGTAGCCGACGGAGATTCCGATGTAGAGATGTTCCGCCAGCTTGAACAGCGGATTGTCTTTGTAGAGAAACGTGAAGATGAAGAGGGTCAACCCCGCCGCCACCCACGCGCCAACTAGCGTCTCAAACGTCATCGCGATGCTCCGATCGTCTCGTGGAGCCCCGGATCGTGAGATAAAAGACATTGCACAGGATGACCAGGCCGATGATCGCAAAATGCGTCACCGACTGCGCGTCCATGCCCGCCACTGCCCGTCCTTTCATGCCGATCAGTACTTCGTATTCCGCAGCGCCCCGAAGCCCGCCGATGAGGCCATTGATCTGGCCACTGCGCAGTAAAGGATATAGACCCGGCGCGATCACGCCCGTACATCCGCCCCCCAGCTCAAATCGATACTTGTCTTTGCCGAACACGTACCAGGTCTCGATGCCGGCCGTTCCCGCCGCCAGGCTCACGACGTAATTGACATCCCGCAGCGTCTGCACGCCTTTGAGAACCGCCAGGTCTTTTGTGGGTTGATTGTAATAATCGCTGGGAAAGGCTTTGTAGAGATCCTGCCCAAGCGTAATGATCAACGACCCCACGCCAGGGCTCCAGCCCAAAAAGACATAGTCCTTCCCATTGACCTTGCCCATCTCTTTGGCCACCTGCGTAACGACCTGGTCGGCCATGCCGGTCCCGGTCACCCACAGGGTCATGCCGACCACCCGCAGATTCTTTTTGAAGGCATGGCGGAGGAGCGCGATGGCTTGCGGGTACAGCTCCGGCTTGGAGGCCGGGTCGAAATCCAGCGAAAGCAAAAACACCGATCCTTCCGGAAGGGAGTCAATATAGTCATAGACTCCACGAACCTCCGAAGACACTTTGATCGCCAGTCCCACGGGATACAAAAGCGGGAGCAAGGTGCACAGGCCGATCAGGAGGAAAATGATCCGGCGATCGAGGCGCAGCATGCGCTCGGCGAAGCTCACTTCTTACCTCCGCCGTAAAGGACAGCATTATCAGGATGCTCAAAAACGTCAGCCAACGAGGCCGCAGGAGAGAAACAACCGGAGGCGTACCCTCTGGGGTACGTTGAGGATTGTTTCGATCCGAGAACGAAGTTGAGGGCTTTTTTCAGCATCCTGTGGGCTTACTCTTTGCCTCCGCCCAGATACGCCCGCTCCATGCCGAAGATGATTTTCAGCGACAGCGCCACCGCGCCGAGGCTCACGCCGATGAGAATCGCCCGCCGGACGGACGCGTTCAACACGTTGAGAATCCATTGCGTAATATCGCCGGTGATCGGCACCAGATACTCACCCAGCGGCACGCGGCCCATCATGACGATCACCGCCGCAACCAGCAGCACGGCCGCTTCACGGCTGCGGGCTCGGAACGACCGATAGGCGGCGGAGGCGATGAAGAATGCCAAGATCGCAAACATGGTTCCCTGCAAGGGCACCAGGGTATAGGAATATATCCACCCGAATGACGTCATCGCGCCGTTCGCGGATTCTTTCCCGTTCACCCACAACCCGATGGCGATGGTCCCGAGCATCCCCGCATACAGGACGAAGCTGTACCCCCACCCCGGTTCCTTTCGCCGAATCTTGACTGCGTGCTGATGGAACAAACTGGTAATGCCCAATACCAGCGCGAAGCCTCCGATGATCTGCAGCCACTTATTGACCGTGGTGAGCATCTGCTCGGAGGCCGGATGCGGCACGTAGTACTGACCCATGAAAAGGATGCCCATCACGAAGGTAATCAATAGGGGAAGTTGTCGCCTCAGAAAAATCATTTGAGATCCTTGAAGACGTCGAGGAAGGCCGTCTGAAATTCGGTCCCGAACAGAACGCCGGTAGTGGCCAGAACCGTCCCGAACAGGATCACGGCCAGAATAAAACCTTTGCCGATATCCTGCCCCCGCAGGGTGCCGACCTGGACCGGCTCACGCGACAGATATGCGCTCGCGGCGTACAGTTCTTCTCCGATCAGGGTATAATCACAGGTCGTTACGAAAAACGGCAACTGGTGATCCGAGTCCGTACCGGCAATTTGGATGGCCCCCGTGCTCGCCCCCGTCTCGGTCAGCAAAAGTGATTCGGCAAAATACGATCCCATGAAGAAATTCGCGGCCGGTTTCTTCCGTAGCATCACGCCGTCCACTGCCGCGGTGTAACTAAATTGATCGGTGGTGATGAAGAAGTTCGAATCGTCCTTGTAGACATCCGCCTTGCCCGCTTCCAGATACGCTTGCTTCGTGACCTCTTGGCAGACCGCCATCACGATCGGATCTCGATGCGGCACCATGAGCTGCGTCTCATACGCGGCGACCCGCTTGCCGACCCGTCCCAGAATGACGGCGGCGGCAATCGTCGAGGGCTCGCTCATATCGCCGGCGCCGGTTAAATAGAGAATGGGCTTGCCGAGTTCCGTGGCGCGGCCGATCGCCTCATCCACCGCATCCAGACCGGGAATACGTCTCAAAAAAATCTCGCGCCGCCTCGCCGTTCTGATCGACCAGACCACTACGCCACCGAACAGCACTACCAGCAAGAGGTTGTTCATCTGGTTCCAGTTGATCCAGTTGGGGTCCGGAATAGCCTGGACCGGCAGAGCCTCAAATCGTTCGGTTCCTTTCACTGCGGCGACAATCAGGCTGTACGGCGTACCATCCTTCAGCTCAATCCCTTTGCCGGATTTCACTTCAAATTGGTGATCGTTCGACCGAGCCTGGCGAACCCACCACGGCAGCTTCGTCTCTCGCACGTACTGTGAATTCGCCGGAAATTCCGCGATAACTTTCTTTTCCGTTCCAGTCCCTTCCTCGGATTTTAATAGAATTTGATAGCGCACCGATGGAGCGTCATACGGCGCGGCGGCCCACACCACTGTCATGGAACCACCGGCATCATTCGGGGTATCGAATGCTTGCACATTCTCCGGCGCCGTCAACATCTGATCAGCGTGGACATACGTCGGCAGTATAAGAGCAATGCCGAGAATTGAAATCCACAGGCTGCTCAAAATGGTTCGTTTCACCCGCCCACCCCAGGCGTTATCCCACCCGCCCAGCCCCGAGTCGGCCAAGACCGGCTCGTTACCCAAGGACGCGCCCCTTCCCGCAGCAAAGCCGCAGGCGAAGTCCAAGCCGGAGGCGTAGCCATATTCTCACCCGTTATCTCACCCGCCCGCCCTCGGCGCGCCGAGACGCGCCTTTTTCCCATGGCCTGAGCCGGCCGAGACCGGCTCTTTTCCAAGGGTACGTTGAGGATATTTGCGAACCGAGAACGAAACTGGACGGCATTTTCAGCAGCCTGTTTTATCCTTCGATGAGTTCCACATTGGCCCGCGGTATCACCGCCGCAGATTGATCCGGAAATTGCACTTCCAAGATGCGGACATGACTCTCCGTTTCGATCTGCTTTAAGTCATGTGGGAGCGACACGACCTTCCCGATCCGGCCGAACAGGGGATCGCGGATGATACGCACCTGGTCCCCGACCTTGATGCCGCTGCGCTCACCGGACGGCATCGCAGCTCCTGTTTGTCCCTGAGCGGAGTCGCCTTGTCTCGGGATAATGATTTCAGGACGAATGACGCCGGCTCGAATCTGTGTCGCTCCAGAGATTGAGGCCTTCTGCCCGGCATGCGCCCGCAGGAGGGCGAAGGTTTTTGTCGCCATGGGAATCGTGCCGAATCCCTCAGTCAGAATCAGCGTCAGCCCGACCCGTTCGGTGCCGGTGATGGCAACTCCCAGATCGTAGCCCAGCAATTCGCGCAGGTCTTTATCATGGATGCCGCCGACCACCAGCGCGGCCACCCCGAGCTCCCGCGCGCGTTTCATCGTTTCGGCGCCAAGGAATGAACCACCGATCACGATCTTGCCCATCATTGCGGGGACTAAATGCGCCGCCGTCAGGATCTCGTCAGGCGTCTGTACCGCCATCACCAGCTCCCCCCACGTCTCACCGCCGATCCCGAAAATACCCTGCACGAAGCTGCACTCGGTTTCGACGGTCACCCCTTGTCGGGGATGAACCTCCACGACCATCCCGTCCACATAGGCCAGCAGATTGAGGGATCGCGGCGGCTCTCGAAGCAGCGCTTGTCCCGTGACGGTGGACACGGATTCCAGCGTGCCTTCAATGGGTGATCGCACGTCGGTCTTGAACCATTTAATGAGAGGTTTATTCTCCGCAATGACTTCATCCCGGTGGACCGACTCGCCGGCTTTCTTGATCAAATATTCGTTCACCTCGTCGGGCGCCACGCCCAAGAGATTGGCGACATTGATGGAATGGACCTTTCCCGGAAGCTGCGTCCGCGCCACGACGGTCTCAGAATTGACCGCGTTACCGGCCGGGGCCAGCACATCACCCGGAATGGGCAACAGGCGCCGCTTCCTGACAATGGTGCGTTCGGTGACAGTTAGTCCGGGAGTATACGAATGTCCCATAACGTCTTCAGGCGAGAGGCACGAGGCTAGAGGCAATAGACGATTTCTTTTTTTCTACCCATAGCCCCTCGCCGTTCGCACCTTGCCTTCTTTATTTCGGATACAGCTCAACCGACTTGTGCCATCGCGCCAGCGCAGCTACACGAGACTGAGAGTCGGCGGGAAGTTGAAGTGGACGACCGCGACCATCTAAGAGAAGCCCGACCATCCCTCCCTTCACCGGTTTGGTCACCGGTGCGCCTTTGCCTTCCCCTATATCCACATGCTTCGCCGGTCGCAGTTCCATTTGGGCCTGTTCTTCGCGTGCCAGTGGAATCAATCGGAGATCGCCGAACGCCACCGTGCCCGTTTCAGCTTGCCGACCTCCGGAAAAAGTCACCGTATAGTCCACACACCGCTCACCCTCTTTGCCCTGTCCGATCGGAGCCACACAGGTCCCCAGATAGACGAGGCAGTCTTTGATAAAGACCTCGGTGGCCGCTTGCGCATTGACGGTCGAAAGCACCCCAAGGTGCGGCATCATGAAAATGCTGTCCACGGCGAGCGTTGTGATCCCCAGAGGCTCGTAGGCATCCACCATCATGAGCATCGACTGAACCCGACGCGGAGCATGGGAAAGGATTCCGCCGCTCCCGACGATCAGATCCAGTTTGCGCAGATCGATCAGCGTTGCGCCCGAAGCCCGCTGCTCGAAAATATCCGAGATCGTCCGCTCTTGCTGCACACCCTTCAAGCCGGTCGCCAACGACTTATGATGATCGAGGGCCAAGCGAAGCGCTTCTCGCGCAATAGCCTGCTCGATCTGTAGTTCATCCAACGTCTGAGGAATGGTCGTCGGCCGGATCATCTTATTCTTGATGCGATTGCGGAGCGTCTGCTCTTCAATGGAGAAGGGCACCCAACGCATAATATTGTCCAAGCCGGCTTCGGCCAACACATTCGAGATGCTGTACGACATCCCGAGGTTCGCGCTGACAGTCCGGTTGAAGATACCTTGGAACACGGAAAAGACGTCCGTCGTTGCACCACCGATGTCAACACCGATCAGATTGATTCCCTCCCGTTTGGCCAAGGTCTCCATGATCATGCCGACCGCGCCCGGGGTGGGAATGATCGGCGCGCCGGCCCATGAGATGAGCTTCTTGTACCCGGGCGCCTGAGCCATCACGTGCTCAAGAAAGAGGTCATGAATCTTATTGCGGGCCGGGGTGAGATTCTCGCGTTCCAACACGGGACGGATGTTGTCCGTGATCGTCAACGCGGTCTTCTCGCCCAGGATTTCTTGAACGCGCGTTCGCGCATCCTTGTTGCCGGCATAGATCAGCGGCAGACTATAGG
>JBOHOS010000634.1:0-1634 GCA_050731295.1 Nitrospiraceae bacterium
CGATGGTGGTGGCCTTTCCGATCGCACTCTATAGCACCTCGCTGATCTGTGATCTCCTCTATGCCGTCATTCACGATCCGTTTTGGTTCAAGATGGCATTCTGGGCGATCGCGTTCGGAGTGGTCACCAACATCGGCGCGGCGGCCACCGGTCTGCCGGATTTTCTCGCCGTCATGCGGGAACGGACGGACGCGCGGCGGCCCGCCACCTCCCATTTGGTCTTCGGCGTCAGCCTGCTGGTGCTTCAGAGCCTGAATCTCGTTTTGCGCAATGGAGGCGAGCCGCCGGCGGGTGGCTCAACGGCCATGCCGCTATTGGTGAATGTCGTGGCAGCAGGACTGCTCGGTGTGCAAGGGTGGTATGGAGGCGAACTCATATATCGGTATTTCATCGGCGTCGAGTTGCCGGAACTGAAGCCCGATCACACCTCAGGCAAGAAAGCCAGGAAGCATTAGGGATAATGGAGTACGTCGAGCGCATTCAAGACGCGATTGTTCGAAGCGACTGGCCGGCGGTGTTGGATCGAGCCACAGTCTGGTCGCGAGCATTGGCGGGAACCGCCGATCCTCGACCATATTTCATGTTGAACGTCGTCCATCTCATTAACGGCGAATTCGCCGCGGCCTGGCAGATGCACGCGCGGGCGTTACAGGAGGCGGAAGATATCGAGAAAATCAGGCTATGGACCGACGCCATGCTGAAGGCGCACCCCGAGAGCGCGTCGGTTCAACTCGTCGCGGGCCTCTTTCTCGCGCAGTCCGGTCAATCCGATCTTTCGGTGAAACGGTACAAAGAAGCGATCCGGTTGGATCCACGCACCTCCCATCCGCATTACTTTCTCGCCCAAATCTATGAACGCTCGGACCGAATGGACATGGCGATCCGAGAATATCGCGAGGCCATCAAGCTCGATCCATCGTATGCCGCCGCCAGAACCAATTTGGGCGTGGCGTATCAACAGCAAGCTCAGCTCGAGATGGCGATTCCCCAATATCGCGAAGTGATCAAGCTGAACCCCAACGATCCGGTCGGTCACGCCAATCTCGCCAGCGCGCTGGCGGAGCAGGGGAAGATTGAACCCGCCATTCTGGAATATAAGGAAGCGCTGCGGCTGAATCCAAAAGATGCCGAGGTTCACTTCGCGCTGGGCAGCGCGTACGAGAACAAGAATCGAAAGGATCTGGCGATCAAGCAATATACAGAGGCCGTGGAAGTGGACCCCAACTTCGCCCCCGCGGAAACCGCGCTGGGCTGGATTCTCTACGAAGGCGGCAACAAGCAGGAAGCGATGGATCGTTTTAACCGGGCGTTGAAAGGAAATCCGGAAGACGGCCAAGCCTATTACGGGCTCGCGAGAATTTATGCCGAACGCGGCAAACCGGAAACCGCCGTAGAACTCTACAACAAGGCGCTCAAATATGAAAAAGACCCCGACAAAAAAAACGCCATGATGCCGTATGTCTTCAAAGCCGGCGGGACGATGGATGTGTGAGGGAGGGTTGAGCGGACTACTTTTTGGTCGACGACCTACTCAGCACGATTAGATCCACGATTAGATCATTGTCTTATAAATCATCGGGACCACTCACAGAAATCCCACAAGCGAGCTGAAGATGAAAGGTGCGCGCTAATAG
>JBOHOS010000635.1:0-1872 GCA_050731295.1 Nitrospiraceae bacterium
TAAAATCCGGTCTTCACGGCAGTCTCCTGCCCCTCGCGGCTGTTTGCAAAGGTCAGAAATTCCTGCACGACCGGCGACAACGTACCCGTCGGCGATTTGTCGACGTACAAATAGAGCAAGCGCCGCAGCGGATAGGACCCGTTCATGACGCTTTCAGCGCTCGGTTCGACAAAGGGCATGCCTTCCGTGTCCGCGAGCGGCACGGCACGAACTGTGGACGCCTGCAGGCCGATCCCGCTATACCCCATTCCGAGGGGATCGCGACTCAGCGCCAGGATGACGGATGCGGCGCCCGGCTCCTCCCGGATGTCCGAGACGAATTCGCCGTTTTCCAGAACATGCTCTCTCAGAAACGCACGCGTGCCGGATTTTTGATCACGACCGTACAAAGTGATCGGAGCATTGCTCCAACCATTGTCCAATCCCAGTTGATTCCATCGCATGATGCCTGACGGGTACCCGCGATGGCGGGTTATTGAAAATACCGCGTCCACCTGGTCCAGCGTCAGACTCGGCAATGGATTGTCCCGGTGGACATACACCCCGACCGCATCAACCGCCACCGGCACGGCTTGCGGCTCGTAGCCGTGTTTAGCCGTGAATTGCTTCACTTCTGTCTCGGACAGTCGGCGTGAGGATGCCACCATCAACCCCTGGTGTGACGGCTTGGATGAATTACTCGCATTCACGAATTCTTTCACGGCTGTCGATGATCCACCGCCTTCCACCCTGATGACCGCATCGGGGTGGCGACGTCGGAATTCGGAAGCCAGACGGGAAACCAGCGGTAGCATCGTGTTCGACCCGGCAATCTTGAGACTTCCTGAGACCTGAATGGAGGGGACATACTTTGCCAATGCGGGGTCCAGCGCCGGCTTGCCGCTCGGACCATGTTCAGCAACCGCGGTGCCCCATGCCATTAGGAGCACAAGCCCCCCCAGCGCACTGATCAACAATCCCGCCTTTCGGCTTTTCACCATATTTTCCTCTCTTTGAATGATTTCGGGAGTCGTTGGTGAAGACGTACTCGAAGGTAGTCCTTCGAAGTTGCCTCAGGATCACACGGATGTTACTGAATTGTTAATTCTCTCTCCACGGCATCGGCGGAACTGTGTCGAGGCGCGAGAACAAGAATAGAAGCAATGTAGACCACAACAGTATTCGCAAAGGCTGGCAGTGAAACCATTTCGATCTGCGAGGGGCGGCTCGGCGAGCAACTAGAGAGGTCAAGGGCCACTACTCAGGTAGAACCCAGCCTTTTTTTTCCAGGCAACGTTCGGTGGCTTGTTGAGTGAGAAGCTTCGTTCCGACTTGGTATTTCGGATCCAGCATAACCTGTCGCTCGCAGGCGTTGTAATCGCCCGCAAACGCTTCTTTAGGTTTGTTCGGATGCACCCATTGAGCCGTCTCACATGCGGCGAGCGCAAGGACCACCAAGCAAAGACTAAGGCGACCTCTCATGAACTCCCTCCAGGCTAATCATTCACATCCGAGCGAGCCGGAGGATAGCCGACGCGCGTGACCGGGTCAAGATCCGGGTTTCCACGCGTGCCCCAAACAGCGCACCACTTCGTCATCATCCACCTGGCGAAAATCCGCATAGTGTTCGCCGACCGAGTAGAACGGCGACGGGGATTCAAGCACCCGGCATTCATCCACCACTGACGCAATGATCCAGGCCGTGTCCGGAGGCGCGACCGGCAGGGCGGCGACGAGTGACGCCACCCCCGCCGCTCTCAGCGCGCGGACCGATGCCAGATAGGTGGCGCCGGTGGCCACGCCATCATCGACCAGAATAACCAATCGACCGGTCAAGGGGAGCAGGTCTTTCCCCTGACGATACGTCTCCCTCCGGCGAGCAATCTCCATCTC
>JBOHOS010000636.1:0-3242 GCA_050731295.1 Nitrospiraceae bacterium
TCACCAACCAGGGCACTGTGCAGGCAAAAGGAGGGACACCTTCGTGCTTAACGGCCGGAGGCGTCGGCTTCCCCGGCGCGATCCGAATTGAGTGCACGACCTGTTCGCTCGCTACGACCGATCCGCCGGCATCGACCTCCAATACCTTGGGGTCTATCACGGCCGCCAGCACCCCTGCCCTAGTGAACTTGCCGGCTCTCTCAATTAGCTCAGTCGGGGGCGTGAGCGTGCCTTCGACGGCATCGGGGCTTCATGGCAATCCCGATGTGTCGTTATCGTCGTCCACGACGAATCCCATTACCGTGACCCTGACGGCGAATCATGTTCCCGTGCCGACGATGTTTTATGTCAAAGTTCTTCCAGCGGCCGACGAACCCATATTCTATCCCAGTACCGCCTCGACTGGCTCAGTTGCGACGTCCACCGCCACAGCCACGGTCAGGCTTCCGCCTGGGCGGGTGTGCGTCCTCACCGCGTACGCCGGCTTTACACAGCTCGCGGGTCTCTTCCCGTTGATCGATGGGGAAAGCGTCGATCAGATCCTGGTGGCCGGAGATTCAGAAGGTTCTGCGTCCACCGTCTTGATCACCGCGTCGGGGAAAAAAATTCCTGTTGCTCAGTTATCGCCGGAAGACAAAGTACGCGTGGCAATGGCGTTCGAGGCTATGCAGCGACAGAAGTAATTGCGACACCACACCCGCTACGGTGAGCCCTTGCGTCCGTCTAGCGGCGACTTATGAGTCAGAACAGGCTATTCGGAGACGATCACCGAACCGGGGGATTTCATCTTGAAGATTTGGATGGCGGAGTAGATGTTCTTGGCCGGTTGATTGAGAATCAGTTTCGAGTCCGTGATGTGCGTATCGATCAATTCGAATGGACCGCCACTGTAATAGATCTGGCAGCGCTCGATCGTACAGTTTTTGAAGACGTGGTTGTCGAGCGTGAACGACTCCTCTTTGAATGTCCTTCCTTCCACAACAATATAAGACGGCCCCATTGCTCGCACTCCTTAGAAAGCGCACTATAGCAAATATTTCCTCGCCCCTGCAAACCACCAGATAAGACTGCTGAAAAAGGCCCCCAACGGCGTTCTCGGCTCGTCAACATCCTCAACGTACCCCAGAGGGTACGCCTGTGGTGTTGTCGTCGCCTGCGGCCTTGTTGGATGGCCTTTTTGAGCAGTCTTATGAGTTCTTTGAGCAGTCTTATGAGTTCACTGTCGAGTGAAGGATTTATGAAGGTCCGACCGGAATGAGCGCCCCATGGACGGCGTCGGCCTCCTCCGAAGCAAGAAAGACAAGGAGCTCGGCAATTGATTCCGGTTTGACCCACATGGAAGGATCGGCGTTCGGCATGCTCTTGCGGTTGGCCGGGGTATCAATCGTGGTCGGCAAGATACCGTTGACCGTGACACCGGCGCCGGCCAATTCGAGCGCAAGAATCTTGATCAACGCCACAAGTCCTGACTTGGCGATGAGGTAAGCCGCGGCTCCGGGAAAGGGCTCGACGACAGCGCGCGCCGCGATATGGACGATGCGGCCCGAATGTCGCTCGACCATATGGGGGATGACGGCTCGCGAGAGCAGGAAGGCCGACGTCAGATTCAGCGAGAGCATCTTCTGCCACAGAGACGCGTCCGTCTCGGCGAGACGGCCCATGGTGAATCCGCCGACCAGGTTGATCAGGGCATCGATCCGCCCGGCTTTCCGGATCACCTCTGCGGCAGCTCGTTGCACGTCGGCTTCATCGGCGACATCGGCAGCCACGGTGAATCGGCCATCGGCGGCGGATGGTGGGGGGTGGCGATCCACGGCAGCCACCGTTGCGCCGGCCTTGATAAAGGCGGGCACGACGGCTTGGCCCAACCCTCCCGTCGCTCCCGTCACCACCACCACTTTGCCGTCGAGACGTATGGCCATGATCGCTTCCGTTGGAGCTGTCGCACGGTTACCGCGCACGAGGCGCGTCGGCTTCGGTTACGCCGGTGATTGGACGAGGAAACGCACCCGCATAGTCCTCCGAACTGCGCGCGATGACCTGGTGCGCTTCATCCCGCCCGTAGACATGGGTGATCTCCACCCGTTTCTTGACTGCGCCCGGCACATCTTTGTACGTCAGGAAGTAGTGTTTGAGCCGGTCGATGACCGAGGCGGGACAGTCCGAAATGTCGCGCCAGGTCCCGTGGAGGGCGTCGTCCTGCATGACGGCAATGATCTTGTCGTCCGCCTCGTTCCTGTCGATGAGACGAAGACCGCCGATGGGGATGGCCTGGATGAGGATGTCCCCGTGACTGATGGTTTTCTCGGTCAGCACGCAGACGTCGAGCGCATCTCCGTCTCCGACGATGCCCTGTCGTCCCGTCCGTTCGCTGCAAAATTGCGCCACGCGATCCGCGCACAGGGTCTGCGGGATGAATCCATACAGGGTGGGACAGACATTGGAGAATTGCTGGGGGCGGTCGACTTTGAGGATCCCGCTCAGCTTATCCAGCTCGTACTTGACCGTGTCCGTCGACACGATCTCGATGTACGCGGTGATGGTGAGCGGCGCTCGCGAGCCAATGGAGACGCCGTGCCAAGGATGCGCTCGAAAGTTATCCGCCATCGTTCCCCTGAGAGTGTTTCCTGTTTCGCAGGTAAAGCAGGGGCCATTATACAGAAATGGAGAACCTCCCGCACATTCCCGGCTGGTTCGGCGCTGAAGGAAATGGGCAGACGGCTGGAGGATATTGTTCAAGCAGGAATAGTCGCCGTCCGGCTCGATTCATCCGCTCAAGGCGCGACCGACGATCTCTTGAGCCTCCACCACGATCGCATCCAGGTGATTCTGGCCCTTGAAACTCTCCGCATAGAGTTTGTAGATGTTCTCCGTTCCCGAGGGTCTGGCCGCAAACCACCCGTTCGTGGTGACGACCTTGAGCCCGCCGATGGGCGCCTCGTTCCCGGGGGCGCGAGTCAGCCGTGCGACAATGGGGTCACCGGCAAGCTCCGTGGCGGTCACAGATTCCGGGGACAGTTTCCCAAGCCGTTTCTTCTGATCGGGCGTGGCCGGCGCGTCGATGCGGATATAGTAGGGCGTTCCGAACCGTGCGGCGAGTTCATGGTAGTGCTCACCGGGATCTTTTTCCGTGCGCGCCGTGATCTCCGCCGCCAGCAAACCGAGGCTGATCCCATCCTTGTCGGTCGTCCACACGGTTCCACACCGGCGCAGAAATCTGGCTCCGGCGCTTTCCTCGCCGC
>JBOHOS010000637.1:0-8342 GCA_050731295.1 Nitrospiraceae bacterium
CTCGGCTTCCCGTTCCTTGCGATACCAATCGGCTTGGTCCTTTCGCAGTTGATCGCCTAGTTGGCCTTCAACGGCCGGATTTTCGGAGCCCCCATGCTCGAGAAGCTTGCGCGGCATGGGTTTGAGCACGTGAAACAGGGTCACCTTGATATCACCCGCTTCACGGAGCAAGGTCCCGACATAGCTCACCATACGCTCCGAATGCTGCGACTCATCAACCGCCATCAGTATTCTCATATTTGTACCTCTCTTTCCATTCGTGCGAGACATCCTGCCTGAGGAGGCATTTTATTAGGTGTGCGATAACGTATGTTCAAGATTCGCCACCACAATTTTCTTTACACCTCTTCTCTAAAAACGGTAATTAACCAAGACGATTTGCCCCTTCACACAGTATACGCGAATGAGTTACTGTGCCGAACTGATATGGCTGGTGCAACACCGCAATACTCAAGAAACATTGACCATCATCAATAACTGGCGCTCGTTCCACAGCGTTCCGCCAAATATATTCCGAAGGATGCTTCGACGAAATGCAGAACTATTAGACTCCAAGTGTCTTGTTGCTCAGCGCATTAAACGTCTCTCGTCTATTGATCTAAAGCTTCGGTTATTACCTAAGCTGAGGCTGTCGCAAATGCAAGATATAGGTGGATGCCGAGCAATTGTTAAGAATGTTCACGCGGTTAATGAGTTGGTACGTTCTTATAACAGTCAACATAAGCTTGACCACATAGACGACTATATCCAGAGCCCAAAACAATCTGGTTATCGAGGGATACATTTAATCTATCGCTTACTACAGCAAAAAAATGTGGCTTATAACGGCTTAAAGGTTGAGATACAACTTCGCTCAGCGCTTCAACATGCGTGGGCAACAGCAGTCGAGACAGTCGGTACGTTTATAAGCAAGCCTTAAAGTCAAGTTTGGGCGAAGAAGATTGGCTACGATTTTTTTCTCTTATGGGAACAGCAATTGCGCTCAGAGAACGAACTCCTCCGGTCCCCAATACTCCCATTGAGAAAACAGAATCTGCGTACTTACCAAGAGCGACTTGATGTCGTGAGCAAGCTGAACATATATGGTGCTGCCGTACAGGTTCTTGCACAGCCGAGCGCGGAAACGGACGCCAGGTACTTTCTGTTGCACCTTGATGCGGTCAAAACAAGTCTCAGTGAACGGATTCAAGGCTGACCAATTGGAGCGTGCTTCAAGACGGTATCTAGAGGTTGGGCGTGAAATTGCGCAACAGCCAGGTTCTGACGCTGTTCTCGTATCGGTGGATTCACTTGAGTCGCTCCGTCGTGCTTATCCGAATTACTTTCTAGACACTCGTCTTTTTATCGATGCCGTCCACAAGGCGGTTGCGAATTGACTGTTTGCTGGCTCTGATGCCTCTTCTGCTTCCACTTTCCTCCTTTAAGCTGAAACTGACACCCTCGGAGGGGATGGCTGGGGTGAGTCCAACTGCGCGCATCGAACGAGCACCTTCTTAGTGTGCGCATTCTGCGAGCACGCGACTCACCCCAGCCGTCCCCTCCGTCCCCATCCCCCCAATTACAGCTTCTCCATCTCTCCTTTGGCCCGCGCCAAATTGATTCTCGACGCGTTATAGTTGGACAGCGCTTCGATCACATTGTCTCGAGCCCGCGCCACCGAGGTCTGGGCATTGGTGACTTCAATGTTGTTCGCGACGCCGACCGCAAACCGCTCGCGGGACAACTCGAGTTCACGCATCGCGAGACGGAGGCCTTCCTGCGACACCGCTACCTGCTGCTTGGTGGAGTCGATCGTGAGCAGGGCGTCGCGCACCTCCAGCGTGACCTGAGCCGAAACGTCTTGCATGCGGATGTCCTCTTGCCGCATTTGGCTTCGGCTTTCCGAGATCCGGCCTTCGCGTTGTCCTCCATCGAAGATGGGCACCGAGAGAATAATCGCACCGGTGTAGGTCCCGAACGTTTCATCGGGGCGGAGACCGATAAAGCCGTAATCCCCGCTGACGCCGAGCGACGGAATACGTTCGTTCGTGACGGAGCTGAGGGACAACGCGGCCAATCGCTGGCGTTGCGCCTGCGCTCGCAGCTCAACCCGGCTTGCGCGCGCGACCGCCAAGGCGTCTTGCG
The DNA here is from genome assembly GCA_050731295.1 of Nitrospiraceae bacterium. GTDB lineage: Bacteria > Nitrospirota > Nitrospiria > Nitrospirales > Nitrospiraceae > JBOHOS01. The sequence continues at coordinate 2,125 of JBOHOS010000637.1, forward strand.
GCGATTGCGTCTGCACCTCCACCATTTTCAGCTCGTCCGTCAGGACGACGCGAACCTCGAAATCGATGCCGATCGCCCGGATGAGATTGAGCTTCGTTCGCCCGCGCTGATTCTGGGCGACCAAGAGGCGCTGCCTCTCGTTTTCGAGTTGGACCTGGGCGCGCGTGACGTCCAGACCGGTCGCCATCCCCGCCGACTTTCGGTCTTGAGCCAGTTTCAGCAACTGCTCGTTGAGCTGGATATTGGCCTCGCTGGCCTTAACGGCCGCCTCGGCCCGCAACGCCTCGGTGTAGAGAAGCCCGACGGTCGCCATGGTGTCGCGCCGGTTCGCTTCGGCATCGAGATGTGCCACCTCTACACCGGTTCGGGACGCTCTCCACCGCTGAATCAAGCTAAGGTTGAAAAGGCTTTGCGTCAACGTGCCTCTGGCGTCGAACACATCGAACGGACCGACAACCGAGGGGCCCAACCCGAACTGCCCGAGGAAGAACGTGCGCCGTGTGGCCGAGACATTTCCGGCCACATTCGGCAGGAGCGCGCCCAGTCGATTTAGTTTCGTGCCGTGGGCTTCCGCGATGCGTTCCTTGAACAATTGCACGGTCGGATTTTTATCCACCGCGGCTTCAATGGCTTCCCGAAGCGTGAGCTGCAGCTCGGGGAGAGTGTTGCCGGCGTCTTGCGCATGAGCCTCATGACTGCTTCCAAGCGACAGCAGCGTCAGGATTGGCAGCAGCATCAGCAAAGCCGCCAGGCCGGTCGCGCCGGCCTTGCTCAACCGGCCGGTGTCGGCGACGGCTTCTTCCTCCGGCTCGGCGGCTCGCCGAGACAAAAGCGTATACACGACCGGCACAATGAAGAGCGTCAGCGCCGTCGAGAAGGTCAACCCGCCCACGATCACATATCCCAATTGCTGCCGGCTTTCCGCGCCGGCCCCCGTGGCCAGGGCCAGCGGCACCGCGCCGAGAATCATCGCCGCCGTGGTCATCAGAATCGGCCGCAGGCGGAGCGTGGATGCCTCGACGATCGCCTCGAATAACTCCTGCCCTCTCGCGCGCAATTGGTTGGCGAATTCCACGATCAAGATCGCGTTCTTGCTGACCAGCCCAACCAGCATGACCATCCCGATCTGGCTGTACACGTTCAGGGTCGCTCCCATCAGCTTCAACGACAGCAGGGCGCCCGTGACCGCCAGCGGAACGGAGAGCAGGATCGTAAAAGGGTGGACAAAGCTTTCGAACTGCGCCGCCAGCACCAGGTAGATAATCAGGATCGCCAGCCCGAACGTGATGTAGAGGCTGCCTGACGACTCCTTGAACTCTTTCGATTCACCCGCGTACGTGATACGGGTCCCCGGCGGCAGGACCTCGCGGGCGGTCGTCTCGAGATAGTTCAGCGCCTCACCGAGCGACACCCCCGGCGCCAGATTCGCGCTCACGGTGACGGCCCGCATCTTGTCGTAGTGATTCAATTCGCGCGGCGCAACCGTTTCCTCGACCGCTATCAGGTTGCTGAGCTGAAGCAGCGCGCCCTGGTTGCCGCGCACATAGATCCCGCTCAAATCGGAGGGCTTCACGCGGTCCTCGTCCCTCAGTTTCACGATCACGTCGTACTCTTCTCCTTCGCGTTTAAACGTGGTGACCTCGCGTCCGCCGAGCAGCGTTTCCAGCGTGCGCCCGATCTCGGCGACCGAGACCCCCACGTCGGCGGCTTTGCTGCGATTGATATTCACTTCCAACTCCGGCTTGTTCAGCTTCAAGTCGGTATCCAGATTGACGAGGCCGGGATAGGTTCCGGCTTTCTCCAACATCTTCGTCACGTAGGTCTGGAGATCATCATAGGTGGGCCCGCCGATCACGAACTGGACCGGCGTCTTGATGAAATTTTGTCCCAAAGACGGCGGATTGATGGGAAAGGCGAGAAATCCCGGAATGCCGAACATTTGAGGCGCCAATGCCGCGACGATTTCCTGCTGCTTCCGAGTGCGCTCATCCCAGTCCTTCAGCATGGTGAAGCTCAGGGCGTTGGTCACCGGATTGGGCTTCTCCAGGCCCGGCGCGACCACCATGAAATACTTGTCGATTTCCGGCACCTGGTCATACAGCGCTTCCACCCGCCGGGTATACGCATCGGTGTAGCCGATCGTGGAGCCTTCGGGCGCGATCATGACTCCGACGAAGACACCTCGATCCTCGACGGGCGCCAGCTCCGACTTCAGGCTCGTGAACAGAAAATAACTCGCGATGGTCGCGATGACGCCGAGCCCGATGACCGCCCATCGCATGCCCAACGCCGCCGTCAGGAGGCGCCGGTACAGCCGATTCATGCCTTCGAATAGGCGCTCGGTCACTCGATAAAACCAGGTGTGCGCGCCGCCGCCGGTGAGAATCTTTGCGCTCATCATGGGAGTGAGGGTCAACGCGATAAATCCGGAAATCAGCACCGAGCCGGCCACCGCCAACCCGAACTCCGAGAACAGGCGACCGGTCGTGCCGGTCATGAACGCGATCGGAATGAAGACCGCGACGAGCGAGATGGTGGTCGCGATCACGGCGAAGCCGATCTCGTTGCTGCCCTCGATGGCCGCCTGCCGGGCGTTCTGGCCATGCTCGAGCCGCCGATGGATGTTTTCCAGCACCACGATGGCGTCATCCACGACCAGGCCGATCGCGAGCACCAGGCCCAGCAGCGTCAGCACGTTGATGGAAAAGCCCAGCGCGTACATGATCGTGAACGTGCTGATGATGGATGCCGGAATGGCGACGGCCGGGATGATGGTCGCGCGCACGCTGCGCAGAAACACGAACGTCACTGTGACCACAAGCGCCAAGGCGATCCCCATCGTCACGTACACTTCATGAATGGACCGATCGATGAAGATGGCGCTGTCATACGCGATCTCGAGCTTCATCCCCTCCGGAAGCGATTGGATGATGCTTGGCAGCTCGGCTTTGACGGCGTCCGCCACCGCCAGCGTATTGGCCTTTGACTGTTTCACTACGCCCAGCCCGACCGCGGCTCGGCCGTTGACGCGAACGGCATTGCGGTCGTCCTCGGCGCCCAATTCCGCCAGGCCGACGTCCTTCAGCCGGATGGGATAACCCTGGCTGTAGCCGAGAATCAGCTGGTTGAACTGCTCGGGCGTGGTGAGATCGCCTCGGGTGCGGACGCTGAATTCCCGCTGCGCGCTCTCGATCCGTCCGGACGGAATCTCGACGTTTTGGTTCCGGAGCGCCGCCTCGACATCTTGCACGGTCAATTGCCGAGCCGCCAGCCGGTCCTTATCGAGCCAGATGCGCATCGCGTACCGCCGCTCGCCGCCGATGATCACGTTGGACACGCCGGGCAAAGCGGACAGCCGGTCCTTGACGTACCGATCGGCAAAGTCGGTAATTTCCAACTGGCTGTGCTGGTCGCTGTAAAACGCCAGCCAGATGATGGCATTGGCATCGGCCTCGACTTTGGAAATGATCGGCTCCTCGATGTCGTCCGGCAGTTGGCCGCGCGCGCGCGACACCCGATCCCGAACGTCGTTGGCCGCCGCGTCCACATCGCGCGTCAATTCGAATTCGATCGTGATCTGGGAGACCTCTTCACGGTTCACGGAGGTCATGGCCTTGATGCCCTCGATGCCGCTGAGTTGGTCTTCCAGAATTTTGGTGACGTCGGTTTCCATGATGCGGGCGCTGGCGCCCTGGTATACCGTTCGCACTGAGACGGTCGGCGGATCGATATCGGGATATTCGCGCACGGACAAGCGTGAAAAGGAGATAATGCCGAAGATGACCAGCACGAGAGTCATCACGGTCGCCAGCACCGGTCGCTTGATGGAGGTTTCAGAAAGCTTCACGTCGATACCTCGCAGCGAAGGCAAAATTAAAATGCGAAATTAAAAATTCGTGTTGGCGATTGTCATTGCGGATTGATCGGCATGACCGGCATGCCATCCCGAATCTTTTGGACACCGCCCGTGACCACAATGTTCGCGTCTTGGAGACCGGTCAGCACCTGCACCTTACCCCGCTCGCGCGCGCCGAGTTTCACCTCGGCCAGATGCGCCGTCTTCTCATCAACGCGGAAGACAAACGTCTTGCCCTGCTGAGGGACGACCGCTTCTTCGGGAATCAGCAGCGCCTTCTCGGTATGACCGAGGACCAGCGAAACGTTGGCGAACATACCGGGTCTCAGCTTGCCTTCGTCGTTCGGAATGCGCGCGAGGACGCGGACGGTTCGGCTCACCTCGTCCACGCGGGGATCGATCGAATAGACCGTGCCGTGAAACATCTGGCCCGGAAAGGCGTCAGCCCGGACCTCAACCGTCTGCCTCACCGCCAGCCGGCTGAAGAAGGTTTCCGGGACCATAAAATTGATCTTGAGCGTGTGAATGTCTTCCAGATTCACGATGTCCCTTCCCGGCTGGACGTAATCGCCGGGGGACACGCGGCGAGTGCCGAGGTAGCCGGCGAACGGCGACCGGATTTTGGTTTTCGCCAAACGCTCCTCGAACACCTTGTAGGTGGCATCGGCCGACTTCAGATTGCTGGCGGCCTGATCCAGCTCGCGACGCGAGACGTTGTCGTTGGCAATAAGGCGTTTCATGCGGTCATGATCGAGCCGCGCGAGGTCCAGGCTGGCGGCGGCTTGCGCCAGTTGCGCTTCCAGTTCAGCCGAATCCAGTTCGAGGAGAACCGTTCCCTTCTTCACCTTTTGCCCTTCTTGAACATTCACGCGGGTGATCCGCCCAGGGATCTCAGGCCGGATCATCACCGACTCGTTGGCCTCCAACGTGCCGACGGCATTCACGGTCTCGGTCAGCGGCCCGACCGTGACCGGCGCCACTTCCACCGGCATGGCAAAGCTCGGCGGCCCGCCGTTCGGCGCAGGTGGTTGGCCGGGTCCGTGTTCGGCCTTCCCGTTCCGGTTGGCCATCATCATGAGGGGGATGGCGATCAACCCCACAAGTAGGGCTAGAATCAGCACCCATTTCTTTCGCGACTGTCCCATCATCGGATCCGCTCCTTCATTCATCGCAAGCCGTCGCCCGCCGCGGTGATGGTAAGAAATATCAATTCTCTTTTTTCCACCAATCCATCACCAGGATGACGGCCAACAGCGCCGGGAAGATCATGGACATATACACCACTAACCAAGGCATGATCATTTCCCCTTTCCTTCCGCGTGAGAGGCTCGAACCTGTGGCGCTGATTCGTTCTCGCAACCACAACTCGACCGATCAAATGGTCCTGCTCGCAGAATTTCTTCGACAATGGACTTCGTCAAGCACCCGGCCGCGATCAAATCGGCCCCTTCTCGATGCATTCGAGCCAACAAGGCCTTTCCTTCGGCATCAATATAGGTGACACCGCTCAGATCAACTCGAAGGCCCGGTTTCCCATGCACAGCCGGTGTGGCTTTCCAGCATCGTTCCAGTTCTGCGACCCATGGCCCTGCCAATCGACCTTCGAGGGCAAAGACGGTGATGTCCGAATCAATATCAATGTGAGTCGTAATTTTCAGCATGTTCTAAACTCCTTTGCGGTCTGATAACGCAACTATTATTCCCGATCATGGTTGAGGCTAGCCTGTAAGTTATGGAAAAAGTTTATTTTTTTAGCTATAATCAGGCCAATCTTAAAAAGAAGTAAAACCTGCGCCGACATATCGGCACATGCCGAATGGTCGGCAACGCACGATAGTTTTGGGCCGCCATGCGTCTGTTAAAGTTTCAGACTTCACGGCTCGATCTGATCGCGGGCACGCTCGAGCTGGTTCAGGCTGAATTGGATGATCCCGTGCGGTTCGCCACGCTTCTCGGCGCGAAGACACCCGAGCAACTGGCTGCCGCCTGTGAACGACTGGAGTCGCGTCTAACAATCGGCAATGGCGGATTCAAAGGAGCGCCGACGGCTGACGGCACGGTCGAACTTGGGTATTCCATCCTGCCGGAGCATCAGCGACACGGCTGTGCCACAGAAGCGGTGAGCACCCTCGTCGCCTCGGCCTATTCAGACCCCCCGTGTGACCCGTGTTATTGCGGAGACGTTGCCCAATCTCAGCCCGTCGATCCGTGTCCTGCAGAAGGCGGGCTTCTCGCAGGTGCAGGAAAGCTCCGAGCCCGGTGTCATTCGATTCGAACACTGCCATCCTTGATTTGAAGAAGCCGCGTCAGGCGGTCGGCGCGTTCACGCAACACAACGGCGTCATGACCCATACCATTATCA
>JBOHOS010000638.1:0-1322 GCA_050731295.1 Nitrospiraceae bacterium
CGCCGTGAGACGAGCGCGTCGCGGATGACGATACTTCAACGGATGTCGGCATAGTCATGTGCTGTTGTATCATGGAGACCTCCCTCTATGCTGTCAATCCTCACGACCAATAGGGCTTCATGACAAAGTCCTCATTGAGCGGAATCGGGGTGATAGCTTGAATGCCAGTCCGGTGGCTCTGATGCACTGTCTCGGCCGGCCGTATATCGTTACAATCTGTCGAAAGTATGACGCCGGCGTGGTCAAGAGTCTTTCAGGGGGGAATCAGTAGGCGCGAATCGGCCCGTCAAGCAAAAGAAGGATGAAAGAGAGGGGATCAGGCAACAGCGTCAGGGTTACTGATGCGTTCGCCCCATCGCATGATTCAGCGTGGCCTTAAGTACTTCCTTATCGTAGGGCTTGGTCAGGTAGGCTGCGACGCCCTGATGATACGATTCGGTTCTCCGCTCCTCAGTATTGAAGGCGGTCAAGATGACGACCGGCAGATCGGGAGCCACCTCCATGAGCTTCCGAAATACTGTAAGTCCGTCCGCATCAGGCAATCCAAGATCCAAGATAGCGGCGTCAAAGTGGCATTGCATGGCATTGGCGACCGCCTCTGCGCCGGTCCCGACCGTCTTGACTAGGTAATGGTCGTACTCAAAAAGATCGGTCAGAGCCTGGCAGATGTCAGGGTCATCATCGACAATAAGGAGCGAGGGGTGAGGAAAAGTCATGGTCAGAAGGCCTCCCGTCATAAAAACCCATGGTTTTGTTGACCCTTGTCACTATAGCGCACGCAAGTCGCATGCGCATCACGAACGTCATTCCTTCCGGCGAAGGGTTCTCTGCCTCATTCACGGCGGAGGGGAAGCGTGAAATAGAACCGGCTTCCCTCACTCAAGCTTGACTCCACCCAAATGCTGCCGCCATGGAGTTCGATCAGTTTTTTGGTGATGGACAGGCCTAGTCCGGCTCCTTTCGCCTCCGTGCTGATTCCCCGCCCGCAATAGAAGGAATCAAAGATCTTCCCGACATCATCGGGATGGATCCCTACCCCATTGTCACTGACGCCCACCTGCACCATATCCTCCCGCAGACGGGCATCAAGCTCGATCTCTCCTCCGTGTCCCGTGAATTTGATCGCGTTCTGCAAGAGATTGGTGAGAACTTGATGAAGCTTATCTCGATCGGCCTGAATCGAGGGTATGGCTCGGTCGGCATGGGCCTGAAGCGTGATCAATTTCTTTCGGGCGATTGTCTGGAAGCTTTCGACGACTTCGGAGGCCAGGTCTGCGATGGAGACCGGCCCCACATTCAGCTCCACCCGCCCGGCTTCGATC
>JBOHOS010000639.1:0-13194 GCA_050731295.1 Nitrospiraceae bacterium
ATCGTGATGTTACCGGTGATGGCCTACAACCTGCTTCAATCGATCGAGATGCTGGGCCGTGCATCGGCGAACTTCGCCGCCCGATGCATTGAGGGCTTGAGCGCGGATGAGGCGCGCTGCCAAAATTCCATCGAGCAAAGCCTGGCGATGTGTACGGCGTTGGCACCAGCAGTCGGCTACGATGCGGCGGCCAAGATCGCGAAGGAAGCGTATCAAACTGGCCGAACCGTCCGTGAGGTGGCTCGAAGCCGGCAGATTCTACCGGACGATCAGCTCAATACCTTGATGGACCCATGGCGAATGACGGAGCCAGGGGAACCCTCAACGGGTTCATCGGGTTCATGACATGCAGCGGACTTCTCATCTTCTCTCAACGCATAATATCCAGTCGACTACTGGCCGACATTAAAAACGGCATGTTTTTGACAATTTAGCGACGCCTATGCTAATGTCCGGGAAATTTTTTAGCGGGCGGATGGCCCTGCCGATGAGACTACAGTTAGGGACGAACTAATATGGCAACCGGAACGTTCACATACTCACAGCGAGCCCATTTGATCATCGTGATCGGTGCCGGTCCTGCCGGGATGTCGGTTGCCAATCTGCTGTCCAGGGCGGGTCATCATGTCGTGATCATCAATCGAGACATTAAGTTCGGCGGACTTGCGGAATACGGCATCTTTCCAAGCAAACTGAAGTTGCGTGGTGGCTTACGAAAGACGTATTGGGAAATTATCGAGCGACCCAACGTGTATTATTTCGGGAATGTCTCCGTTGGCAATAATAAGGACTTAACCGTGGAAGACCTTCGCAGCCTAGGCGCCAGTGCGCTGATTTTTGCAACGGGTGCTCAGGGAACGAAAACCATTGGCGTCGAGGGAGACACCGCTATTGGGGTCTACCATGCCAAGGACGTCGTCTACCATTTCAACCGGCTTCCCGGATACAGCGAACGCCCATTTGATATGGGCCGCCGCGTGGCCGTGATTGGTGTCGGCGATGTCATGGTTGATATTGCGCACTGGCTGACTCGTTATAAACGGGTGGAGCAGGTGACGGCGATCGCGCGACGGGGCCCCGCGGAACGAAAGTACAACCCGAAAGAGATCCGGGCCATTTGCGCCAATATCGATCACCAGGCCCTGTCCCAGGAGTTCAGTCGGGTTCGCGCTTGTCTTGAGGTCGTCGGGCAAGTCCCGGACCAGATCCTCAAAGAGATGACCGATGATTTCACGAAGTGTGAGCTAACCGAGAGTCAAACTAAAATGGGTTTTCGTTTCCTGGCCTCTCCTCGGCGCGTCTTGACCGACGGGCAGAACCGCGTGCGCGCCTTGGAACTGGAAGAAACAAAACTCGAGCCCAAAGGCCAGGACTTTTCCGCCGTCGGGCTCAAACAGTATTATGAGTTCCCCTGCGACAGCGTGGTGTTCGCTGTAGGCGATCGGGTGGACGAAACGCTCGGCCTTCCGTATAAGAACGGCGTCTTTGTCACCAATCCTTCGTCAACCGATAACGATCCCGATGATGCGCTGTTTCAGGCGTATGATGAAGCCTCCGGCAAAGTAGTGGAGGGAGTCTTTCTCACCGGATGGGCGCGGAAGGCGAGCGAAGGATTGGTCGGCATTGCCAAGCGGGACGGTGAATGGTGTGTTGAAGTGCTGATGCGCTATCTGGAATCGCAACCCTTGCGTGAGCGCAACGAGATTGATGGCGGAATTCGTCGCCTTGGGACGCTGTTAGGCGAGCGCAAGTTGCGGCCGATTGTCGCGGAAGGTCTGCGTGCCCTTGAAGCGGCGGAGAAAGAATGTCGTGACATCCGGGACTGCATCGGTGAGTTTAAATTTGCCACCAATCAAGAAATGCTGGAACTCATTCGCCGCAAACGCGAACATTCCGAGACGGCCGCCGCCCGCTAACCGTCTCCCCACTTCAACTTTCTCCTGAGAACATCGTAGTAGGTCCGATCGGGAAATCTGATCAACTGTGTCAGATGGTCCGAGGCGCTCATCGTAACGGTATCGCCCTGTGTCATCGCCACGCCCACCTGACCATCAAACGTCGTCATAGCTCCTTCGTCCTTGCCTGTCAACACGACTTCCAAGCTTACATTGCTGGGGATAAGCAAGGGCCGGTGGGTCAGCGTATGCGGACAAATAGGGGTCAGAATCAAAGCTTGCACGGCCGGATTGATGATCGGCCCGCCCGCGCTTAATGAGTAGGCCGTGGATCCGGTGGGGGTTGAGACGATCAATCCGTCTCCTCGCAATCGTGTGACAAACTGGCCGTTGATTGAGATCTGAATCTCGATCATTCGCGCGAGCGTCCCTTTGCTGATGACGACATCATTGAGCACGGTGGCATGCGCGACGTGTTCGCCGTGCCGATCGATCCGAGCCTTCAGCATCAGCCGTTCTTCGAGATGATAGTCGCCAGCAAAGACCTTTTCGAGTGCGGTATGCACCTGGTCAACGCTGACCTCGGTGAGGAACCCCAACCCTCCCATGTTGATGCCCAGAATTGGAATTCCGCGCGCTTCAACAAGCCGAGCGGCGTTCAGCATAGTGCCATCGCCGCCTAGGACAAGTAACATATCGGCGAGCGCGGCAATCTGCGGTTTTTGCAACGTGCCGGTCTCACCGATCAGGGCCGCGGTCCTGCTATCAAGCACGACATCCTTGTGCCGTTCCCGCAGCCACGACACGAGATCTTTCAGTGTGGGTTTGACATCAGGAAATTTGGGCTTCGTCAGAATGCCGATAGTCTTCATTGCGCGAGATGGTCTTTCGTTGACGAGAACGACGGTAGGTTCCGAGCGATACGAAGAGGAAGGCGATTGTATCGGCATGCTGCCAATGGTGTCAACGTCACGATGGTTTGGTTGCTCGGGCCGACGTGTGGGTGCGGTTCGACGGGCCTTGACACACCATTGTCACGTCGATAGAATTACAGCAGCGTTTTCGAAGAGTTGCTGACGATCAACACTGTAGTCCCGGCCGCGTCGCAAAGGAGGAAGGATGTTCGAACGATTCACGGATAAGGGTCGCAAGATCATCATCCTAGCGAGAGAGGAAGCTGAGCGTCACCAGAACGATTATTTGGGGACTGAGCACTTGGTCTTAGCTATCCTCCGTGAGTCGGACGGGATTGCCCTCATGATCATAAAAAAGATGGGGCTGTCCTCGGAGCAGATCCGTCTGGAGATTGAACGCAATCTGCCCGGAGGCGGAACAACCATGACCTTCGGCGAAATTCCGTTCAGTCCTCGCGTCAAGAAAGTCATCGAATACGGCGTGGAGGAAGCGCGGCTGCTCGGCCATAATCACATCGGCGGCGAACATCTGTTATTGGGTCTCTTGCGCGAAGAGGAAGGGATTGGAGGCAAGATTCTCCGCAGCCTCGGCGCTAATCTGCTCACCGCGCGACAGTTGACGGTAACGTTCCTTCGGAAATCTGCTCCCCGTGAACGGGATCGAAAGAGCAATACTCCCGCGCTCGACGAATTCGGTCGCGATCTCACCCAATTGGCGCAGGAAGGCCAATTGGACCCCGTGATCGGGCGGGCAGACGAAATCGAGCGGGTGCTTCAAATTCTGAGCCGCCGCACGAAAAACAACCCGGTGCTGATCGGTGAGTCTGGAGTCGGCAAGACCGCCATTGTGGAAGGCTTGGCGCAACGAATCGTACAGTCCGAAGTCCCCGATAATTTACTTTCTCGTCGCGTGATTGCCCTGGATCTCGGGTCGCTTGTGGCTGGCACCAAGTATCGCGGCCAGTTTGAAGAGCGTCTGAAGGTCGTGATGAAAGAAATCGTTCAGGCCGGCAACATCATTATCTTCATCGATGAACTTCATACGCTTGTCGGGGCCGGTGCCGCAGAGGGATCGATCGATGCATCCAACATGCTGAAGCCGGCGCTGTCCCGCGGCGAAATTCAGTGCATCGGCGCCACCACGCTTGATGAATATCGTAAGCATATAGAGAAAGACGGTGCCTTGAAGCGACGTTTTCAGCCCATCTATGTTCAGCCACCAAGCGTGGACGAAACGATCCGGATCATTCAAGGCCTGCGCGATCGGTATGAAGAGCATCACGGTGTGGAAATCACTGAAGAGTCCATCGTCGAGGCGGTCAAGCTTTCCGATCGATATTTGACGGATCGCTTCTTGCCGGACAAGGCCATCGACCTCATTGATGAGACGGGCTCCCGCGCCAAGCTTCAAACCTACGCTCTTCCCGGAGAACTCAAAGCGCTGGAGCAGGAGCTCAAAAAAGTTTCGCGCGAAAAGGAGTTGGCGATTTCATTGCAGAACTTTGAGGAAGCCGTCAAGTTCCGAGAGGAAGAAGAACGGCTCCGAAAGCTGTTGGATGAATCCAAACGAGAGTGGAAGAAGAACCAGGAAAAGAATAAACCGGTTATCACGAAAGAAGATGTCGCCTATGTGGTTTCTAAGATGACCGGCATTCCGCTCTTTAAACTCGAAGAGGAAGAGTCGAACAAGCTCCTGCACATGGAAGAGTTCCTGCACAAGCGAATCGTCGGACAGGAAGAAGCGATTTCCGCCGTTTGCCGGGCCATTCGCCGATCTCGGGCCGGTCTCAAGGAAGCCAAGAAGCCGATCGGTTCATTCATCTTCCTTGGACCGACGGGGGTGGGGAAGACGGAACTGGCTCGAGCGTTGGCCGAATTTCTCTTCAACACGGAGGATGCCCTCGTCCGCATCGACATGTCGGAATATCAGGAGAAGTTCACGAGTTCGCGCCTGTTTGGTGCGCCTCCGGGTTACGTCGGATACGAAGAAGGCGGGCAGTTGACGGAGCGGGTCAGGCGGCGCCCGTATTCGGTCGTCCTGTTCGACGAAATTGAAAAGGCCCATCCGGATATCTTCAACGTGCTGCTGCAAGTATTGGACGACGGCGTGCTGACCGATAGCCTTGGCCGAAAAGTGGATTTCAAAAACACCGTCGTGATTATGACGTCCAACCTGGGCACCAAGCTGATTCAAAAGGGCGTCTCGCTTGGATTCCACCGGCCCGAGCAGAATGAGCAAGACCGCCGAATCAAAGATGATGTCTTGGCCGAATTGCGGCGCTCGTTCAGTCCCGAATTTCTCAATCGGATCGATGAAATCGTCGTCTTCCACCAGCTCGAACGGGAGCATTTGATCAGCATTACCGACATCCTCATCAAAGAACTCAATGCTCGCCTGCTCGAGCGAGGGGTACAGCTCGAAATCGGCGACGATGTGAAACAGTGGTTGATCCAAGAAGGGTATCAGCCGCTCTATGGTGCGCGCCCCATGCGCCGGACGATCCAAAAGAATATCGGGGACCCTCTCTCCGAGGAACTTCTTAAAGGTCGTTTCAAGGAGGCCCGGAAAGTTAAAGTGGTGTTACGCGATAATTCTCCGGCGTTTATTGAAGAAGAAGCGATGGCCGGCGTACCGTAGTCCAATGGCCGGCTGCCCTGTCGTACCCTAGACCTGAAAGAACGACATCTCACAATCGACAGTCAGACCTCATGACGACCCTCGGGTGTGTTTACTCGAGGGTCGTTCTGTCTTGCGGCTACAATGTCATAAGCGCCCCTCCGATCCGATGAAGAGCGGGATTTGATTTGCTCGTGGAAAGAATCTGATGCCTTCACGCTCTGCAAGTCCGATCATTCTAGGTGTGGAAACATCGTGTGACGAGACCGCAGCCGCCGTCATTGGCCGAGATGGCCGGATTCTATCGAGCGTGCTCTCGTCTCAACATGAGGTGCATGCCCGATATGGCGGCGTGGTTCCGGAGTTGGCCGCTCGTCGGCATCTCGAGACTATGGAAGCGGTGGCGGCCGAAGCCATGAAACAGGGAAAGATGGAGTGGCCCGACCTGGACGGGGTTGCCGTGACGTGCGGGCCCGGGTTAGCCGGAGCCCTGCTGGTAGGGGTCAGTTTTGGAAAAGCAGTGGCGTACGCCAGATCAATTCCCCTGATCGCGGTGAATCATTTGGAGGGCCATATGGCCTCCGCTTGGCTTGAGACTCCTGATTTTCCGACACCATGCGTGATATTGATTGTGTCGGGAGGACATACGCATCTCTATCTTGTCGAAGAGCCCGGATGCTATCATCTCATCGGTCGGACCTTGGACGATGCCGCCGGTGAAGCGTTTGACAAGGCGGCCAAGATGCTGCAATTGGGGTTTCCTGGCGGGCCTGCCATTGATCGAGCCGCATCCACCGGCCGTGTCGATGCCGTTCGTTTTCCACGTCCGTACTCGAAAAATGGAACGCTGGATTTTAGCTTTAGCGGCCTGAAAACGGCCTTGCTCTATCATCTGAAAAATCTTGAGCGTGGCGGGCAGCCGCGACGGGTGGATGACCTTGCCGCGAGTTTTCAAGAAGCCATCGTCGACGTTCTGGTTGAAAAGGCGTTTGAAGCTGTTCGAAGATATCGGGTCAGCGCGGTCGCAGTCGTCGGAGGCGTCTCCGCCAATTCCCGGCTCCGGACGCTGCTCGCGATGCGAGCCGAAGCCTCGGCCGTTCGGCTCGCAATCCCCTGCTCGGGCTATTGCACGGACAATGCGGCGATGATTGCGTCTGCCGGCCGTCAGGCTTATCTGCGAGGACGATTCGCCTCCTGGAATTTGGAAGCGGATCCGTCGTTGGCCGTGCCGACCGAAAGTGGATTATCGAACGACACGAATCCGGAGATGCCGCGCCGCTCATCGCAGAGAACGAAGGAGGGCAGAAGATCCCGACCGTCTGCGGAAACACCCACGGCCTGAAAGCGAGCCAGCTTCTGCGACTCGAGCATTTGTATCGTCGCCGGGTGCCGGTCGATAAGGTCGTGACCGCCGAATTAGCCCGCGCCTGCACCGAACTGTCGCATGACATTCGATGCCAGATTGGTTTAGTCATTACGCGTCGGGGAATGATCGAACAGGTCATTGTTGGAAATAATCATGAGCTGATTCTCACAGACCTGGCAAAATATCGGACGGGACCCCGAACACTGCGCGGGGTCAGACTTGTCCATACACATCTTCACAACGAGCCCTTGACGCACGATGATTTGACTGATCTCGCGCTCCTTCGTCTTGATCTGATCGCCGCCATCGGGGTCACGCCTGGTGGCTTTCCCGCCGACCTCTATCTGGCCCATATGCTTCCGCCGAACCCGAACGGGCGGGTCTCTGACGTCTGGGACCCGGTTCCTTTTCATGCGTTCCAACTGGACTGTGACACCTTCGTGGAGAACCTCGATCGTGAACTAGCCAGAGCAGGCTCCAGCCACTTGGTCAAGGGGGGGCAGGAATCGGCCCTCTTGATCAGCGTATCAACAAAGAGCCGTGTCCATCAGGAGGATCGGTTGGAAGAACTGGCCGACCTCGTCCGGTCCGACGGGATCACCGTGCTCGATACGATCATGCAGCGCGTTCAGGAAATTCATCCGAAATACCTCATGGGCAGCGGCAAGTTGAAAGAAGTAATCATTAAAGCGTTGCAGCAGGGGGCGGACTTGCTCATCTTTGATCAGGACCTTACCCCGGCCCACATACGGGCGATTGCAGAAGTGACCGACATGAGAGTCGTGGATCGGACGCAAGTGATCCTGGATATCTTCGCGCGGCGAGCTCACAGTCGAGAGGGGAAGATCCAGGTCGAACTGGCCCAACTTCGATATGTGCTTCCACGGCTGTCGGGTCGCAGCACGGCGCTCTCTCGATTAGGCGGCGGGATCGGCGGGCGAGGGCCCGGCGAGACCAAGTTGGAAACGGATCGGCGGAGAGTCAGAGACCGCATCCACCATCTAGAGCGCGAGTTGGTTGCATTCGCGCGCCATCGCGATCAGCGGCGGGCGCGTCGCTCTCGCCAGAAGATCCCCATTATCTCCATCGTCGGATACACCAATGCCGGGAAATCGACGCTTCTCAACGCGCTCACTGAAAGCCGCGTGCCGGCTCAGGACCGGCCGTTCGAAACGCTCGACACGTCCAGCCGTCGCCTCCGCGTTCCCCGGGATCGTACTGGGATGGGGCGCGTCCCCTGGGTAAAGAGCCTGTCTCGGCAGGCTCATCAGGGTGGGGGGGAAAAATCGCCACCGGGGTGGGAGAGTGAAACTGACGTCATCATCACGGATACCGTCGGGTTCATTCGAGACCTCCCGAAGGATCTCATGGGGACGTTTCGGACAACGTTGGAAGAGTTGCGCGATGCCGATCTGCTGCTCCACCTCGCAGATGCCAGCTCCCGTGACGTTGAAGGGCAGATCAAAGCGGTCGAGGCTATCTTATCGGAGCTAGGGCTGGACCAGATTCCTCGCGTGCTCGTGCTGAATAAAATCGATCGATTACCGGTCCATGTGGCTGAGGGGTTGGCAGTGCGCTACCGCGGGATCGCCATTTCGGCGTTGAATCCCGAGACGCTGCCGGCGCTTGTGGCCTATCTGGATCGATCGCTCGACGACGCAGGCCGATGGTCCCGCACGTCATCTGAACAATCACCGGTTCAGGTGACTCCGTGAGCTGCGTCGACCGAGGATTAGGATGAAATCGTCGCGCGTAGAGGCGAGACCGATGGGTCACGCGAAGGAGAGGCGGCCCCGCACTGCCGCACAGCCGCTCAGGCAGCGGCTCTCCCTGATCCTCTCCCGTCTGGCGAAGGCGGCGCCTCGCGCACGAGTGGAATTGGATCACCAGACACCATTGCAACTCCTCATGGCCACGATTTTGTCTGCGCAGTGCACCGATCAACGCGTCAATGAGGTCACCCCCGCGCTGTTCCGGCGATACCCGCGCGCGGTGGACTATGCGCGCGCCGATCAAACCGAATTAGAAGTTCAGATACGCTCCACAGGATTCTACAGGAGCAAAGCGCGCAGTCTCATCGCGTGTGGTCGGGTCTTGTGCGAGACGTTCGGCGGTGAGGTGCCGCAGACGATGGACGAGCTCGTGTCCCTCCCGGGAGTCGGCCGGAAGACGGCGAACGTGATCCTGGGGCATTGCTTTGGGAAGCCGGCCGTGGTGGTCGATACGCATGTGAAGCGGGTGGCGAATCGGCTTGGCTTGACGACTGCGGGAGATCCGGACACAATCGAGCAGGATCTGCAGCGCGTGATGCCGGTTCCGCAGTGGACCAGCGGTTCCCAGCGGCTGCTTTTGCACGGCCGCTACATCTGTGTGGCCCGCCGACCGAAGTGCGAGCAATGTCCCGTGTACGAGCCATGTCCGTGGGAGGGCAAGTGGCCGAAACCATCAAAAGCATGACCGGATACGGGAGGCGGGAAGCGGCATGGGCCGGCGGAACGGTTGCGGCTGAACTACGGTCCGTGAACCATCGGTTCTGCGAGATCGTGATTCGAGTGCCGCGCTCGCTTTCGCCTTTGGAAGAGGACCTGAAGCGGATCATCCAACAGCGATGCGCGAGAGGCCGGATCGAATTGACGATCTCGTTTATGGGAGGAAAAGAAGCGGGAAAAGGCTTAACTCTTGACCGTGCCTTGGCGAGACAGTACCATAGTCTGCTTTGCGATTTGCAGCGAGATTTGCGCCTGAGCGGAACCGTCGACGTCACGCTGTTGGCCGGGTTTCGAGAGATGTTTTCGACCACCGACCGTCCGGTCGACGAGAAGCGGTTGAAGCAGATTGTCAAACGCCTTGCCAGCGGCGCGCTCTCTGCGCTGAATACGATGCGGCGTCGGGAAGGCGCTGTCTTGGCACAAGATACTAGACAGCGGTTGCAGATGGTTCGTGACCAGATCGGATGCATCGAGAAAAGGATTCCACTGGCCGTGCAGGAGCATTTCGACCGCATGAAGGCCAGAGTGGAAAAATTGATGGGCTCTGGCGATCCGGATCGCGGGCGCCTGCATCAAGAGCTGGCCGTGTTTGCGGATCGCTGCGACGTTTCGGAGGAAGTCACGAGGTTGGGTTCGCATCTCACCCAGTTCGACGCCGCGCTGAAGAATCGCGAGCCGGTCGGCAGGACGCTTGATTTTCTGCTTCAGGAAATGGGGCGGGAGATTAATACCATCGGGGCCAAGGCCAACGACGCGGAGATTGCCGGTCACGTCGTGCGGGTCAAGGGAGAGTTGGAACGTGTTCGAGAGCAGGTGCAGAACATTGAATAAGACGGAGCCTTGACCGGGGATGGATCACGAACAGCCGAAGAAGAAAGCCGGAGAGCGTCGCGGGTTACTCTTCGTCGTTTCCGCACCGTCCGGCGCGGGGAAGACGACGCTCTGCAAGGAGTTGATTTCCATGGTTCAGGGGTTGCGGCACTCCATTTCCTACACGACCCGTCAACCTCGCCCCGGCGAGCTTCACGGTCGTGAGTATTTTTTCATCGATGAACCTCGGTTTCAGCAGATGATTCATCAACATGAGTTTGCCGAATGGGCGCCCGTGTATGGTCATTTCTACGGGACCCCCAGGCAGGCGCTGACCCAGATGCTGGATCAGGGCAGCGATGTTCTGTTGGAGATTGACGTGCAGGGAGGGATGCAGATCAAGAAGAAGTTCGACGACGCGGTGTATATTTACATCATGCCGCCATCGATCGATGCGCTACGGACCCGTTTGCTCCAGCGGGCCGGAGATGCTCCGGAAGAGATCGAACGTCGGGTGCAGAAAGCGCGCGAGGAATTGTGGAGCTATCGCGAATATTACTACATCGTCAGAAACGACGACATGAAGCAGGCCCTGAAGGAATTGGAGGCGATTGTCCTGGCCGAGCGGATCAAGACAAAACGACTGGATCTGACCTGGCTGGAAGAAAATTTTATTCGAGGAAAGAACACTCCACGGCGAATCGAGAAAGAATGCCTCAACGATAAGGGAGATTGAATACCATGATCGACACGTTAGCGTTATTGCCCGAGGGCAGTCAGCGACGATTTGATTCCCGCCACCGGTTGGTGATTGCCGCCTCGCAGCGCGCCAAGCATTTAATGCAAGGGTCGAGGCTGGGGACGACGTCGAAGTTTACGAAAGAGACGACGATTGCGCTGGAGGAGGTCCTGCAGGGTAAAGTCGAGTTTCTGATCGGAAAAGAAGCTCGGCAAGCGATGAAAGAAGCCAAGCGAGTCAGGGACAGTGATGTGGAGCGGATTGCCGCGGTGAGTCCGGTCGTCGGAGAAGACGCTCGAGAAATCAAAAAAGAGCTGAGCGTCTATGTGGATGATTCGACGAAGCCGACTGAACCGGAAACCGAAGAATAGAAGGCCCGGGCCAACCGGGCCTACTCCCATCCTCGCGCACGGGGTGTCCAAGAAACGCCGAATTTGAGTGCCCTATATCGGGGCGGGGACGGGAGAAAAGGGACAAGAAGACAGACGGAGGTGGAGGGAGCCCACCATGCATTCTCGTGAAATCACTGAATCATGAGCCAGGCGCCGTCCCTTAGATTTCTTGGTAAACGGATCGTGCTCGGCGTCACCGGGAGCATTGCGGCCTACAAAGCCGTTCTCTTGCTGCGGAGCCTGATCCAGGAGGGCGCAGACGTTTCGGTTGTGATGACAGAGGCAGCTACGCGGTTTGTGAATCCGCTGACCTTCGAAGTTCTATCCCGGCATCCCGTCACGACGCATCTGTTTGCCGCGAGTCAGGAAATGCTGCACTTGACCGTACCGGAGAGCGCGGATGCGGTGGTCATTGCTCCGGCTACCGCCAATGCGCTGGCCAAATTCGCCCTGGGTTTGGCCGATGATCTTCTCAGTGCCATGGGATTGACGGCCTCCTGTCCTCTGCTGATGGCGCCCGCCATGGACGGGGGGATGTGGGACCATCCGGCTGTTCAGGCGAATGTGACGACGTTGCGGTCCAGAGGCGTCACGGTACTCGAACCCGATGAAGGGGCGTTGGCGTCCGGGCGAGTGGGAAAAGGCCGCCTGGCGAATGAATCGATTATTCTTTCCGCAATCGAAGCGATTCTCGCACCACGACGGGACTGGGTCGGGCAACGGGTATTGGTCTCCGCCGGGCCGACGCAAGAAGCCATCGATCCGGTCCGGTTCATTTCCAACCGATCATCGGGGAAGATGGGCTATGCCATTGCTCAGGCCGCGCGTGAGCGCGGAGCTGAAGTCCTGCTTGTGAGCGGACCGACGGCGTTATCGGTTCCGTCAGGCGTTGAATATGTGCCCGTCGAGACGGCGGAAGAGATGGCGAAGGCGATGCTCTTGCGGCTATCGTGGTCCACGGTGGTCATCATGGCGGCGGCGGTGGCGGATTGTCGGCCTCGACGTCCCGCCGTCAAGAAGATCAAGAAGGGCGGAGCGGGCCTGTCACAGGTCGAATTGGAACCGACCGAGGATATTGCCGCCCTGCTCTGCCGGAAGCGAACGTCCCAGATCATCGTCGGATTTGCTGCGGAGACCGAATCAGTAGTGGCCCATGCCAAGGAGAAGTTGATCCGGAAAGGACTCGATCTGATCGTCGGCAATAACGTCACGGACGCAGGATGTGGGTTCGGATCGGATACCAACGCGGCGGTCTTGATCACCCGCGATCATGGCATGACGGAAGTTTCGCTCGTTCCGAAACGTGTCTTGGCTGACCGCATCTTGGATGAGGTCATGGTCTTGCGAACTTCTCGCACCGGCCACCCGGCCGGCGGAGACGCGACACACCCTTCGTAGCGCCATCGCTCTGACGACTGCTCGTGATCTCCTACATGGTTTGACCCTCCCGTGACAGCCTGTTACAATGTCCGGCGCTTCGCAGAGACAAGAGGTCTGCTCTGACCAGCCATCGTGAGAGCCCAATGCTCCGCTTCCTGGTGTTACACGGACCCAACTTGAATTTGCTGGGTATGCGCGAGCCGTCGATGTATGGAACATTGACGCTGAAGGATATCGATGCGGCGATCCAAGAGCTGGCGAAAGGCGAAGGCATCAGGGTGGACATTAGGCAGTCCAATATGGAAGGCGAGTTGGTGACCTGGATCCAAGAGGCGAAAGATCGATTTGACGCCATTGTTATCAATCCTGCGGCCTACACACATACCAGTGTCGCCATCCGCGATGCCATCGCTGCCGTGGCGATTCCAACCGTCGAAGTGCATCTGAGCAACGTTTACAAACGTGAAGGATTCAGGCACCGGTCTTACATCGCCGCCGTGGCGTTGGGGCAGATCTCAGGTTTTGGCCATGCCGGGTATCTCCTTGGCATCCGAGCCGCGCTCGAGCATCTGAAGGCAACACGCTCCAGTTC
>JBOHOS010000640.1:0-2432 GCA_050731295.1 Nitrospiraceae bacterium
AGCCGGAGCGGTCGGATCGGCGTACGAGCGAACCCGCGCATCCAGGGACGCGTGGGTGGCCGGTGTCAAGGCGGTCAATACGAGCGGGCTGAAAGTTTCTTCGCAGGCTCGGGACGAGATGACTCGGACCTCTAAATACGCCGTCAAATCCGAAGACGAGATTCGGGAAGCGGTGAAGGGCGCGTTCTTGTACGATCCCCGGGTGAGTATGTTTCGTCCCGAGGTCATCGTCCAGAGAGATGTGGTGACATTACGAGGCGTGGTGGACAACCTGAAGGCCAAGAAAGCCGCCGAAGAGGACGCTCGGAACACGATCGGCGTGGCGCGAGTCAAAAACCACATCAAAGTGCGGCCGGCAACTCCGGCCGACGATCTCGATATCGCGGACCGGGTCAGAAAATCGCTGCAGCGCACCCCGGACATCGATCACTTTCAAGTCCGCGTCTCCGTCATAGACGGAAGAGTGTATCTGGCCGGGAACGTCGATAGTTTTTTCGAGAAGAAGTCGGCCGAGGACGCCGCCGCGCGGGTGAACGGCGTGACGAGAGTTGTCAACCGCCTTCAGGTCAATGCCGTGTGGATGTGGAAGCACGATTGGGAGATTAAGGAAGACATTGAGAGCGAGCTGTGGTGGAGCCCCTTTGTGGACAGCGATACCATCCGGGTGTCGGTCAGAGACGGGACCGCAACGCTCACCGGGACCGTCAACTCATGGCAGGAGCGAACGTGGGCCGCCGAGAACGCCTACGAGGGCGGCGCCAAGAGCATTCGCAATTACCTCAGATTGCGGCAAAACGGCGATCTTGAGTAGTGAAGGCTGGAGGGGTTTGCATGTGGATCGTCTATGTTTCCTTCATTGCCTTGGCTATTCCCGGAATCGGTCCATGCGCGGGCTTGGCAGAGATGCAGGTCCGAACAAACGAGAGGCGGAACGATGATGAGATCGCGGATCGTGCGAAAGCGGCGTTGAGCTGGAATGTGTTTGTGGAACTCTATCGTATCAGCGTCTCGGTCAACGACGGTATCTTGTTCCTCGCCGGCGTCGTCGATTCTTATTTTGAACGATTGCGCGCGGAATACGCGGTCTTCCCTGTTGAGGGAGTCAGAAACGTGGTCAACCGTCTCGAGACGGCATCCGAGCGGACCTGGAAACGGGATGAGGAACTCAGGCGGAATATGGAGGGAAATTTCAGAGGGGAGCCATGACACGATCCACGTCGGAGTGAAAGATGGAGTCGTGACGTTGATGGGGACGGTCTCCTCGCGGGAGGAGCGCCGGGACGCGATCGAGAAGGCGTACGAACGCGGCGCGAAAAGTGTCCGCAATCATGTGACGGTTCTCTATGGCTATGGTCCGCCCCATCAGTGAGGGGTCCGGCAGAATGGAACGGTCACTTCGATTCAGAACAGATCAATCGGTCGAGGCGAAGAGACGGAAAGGAGCGCATCATGAATCGGATAGGGTGGCTTGTTCTAGCGCTGTGCGTGACGGCGGGATGCAGCCGATATGATGTCATCCCCGATCGGATAGAAAAACAGGTCAACCGTGAGGTGACGTTCGATCAGATCAAGCAGTCGCCTTCGACCCATCAAGGTCAACTGGTGGTGATGGGCGGGCAGGTGCTCTCCGCGACACGCCGGGAAGACAAGACGAGCCTAGAGGTGTTGCAGCTTCCGCTGACGGATGATCTGATGCCCGCGAATGAGCGCGCCAAATCCACCGGCCGTTTTGTGGCGATTGACCATGGAAAAGAAGTCGGCATGGCGGGTCTCGATCCGGCAGTCGTCAAGGAAGGGGTTCCGGTGACCGTCGTAGGCGAGGTCGTTGGACAAACAACGGTCAAAATCGGTGAAGCCGAGCAAGAGGTCCCGAAGCTGAGAATCGTGGACCTGACCGTATGGGATAAGGACCGCTGGGAACGCGACAATGCGTATTACAGTGGATATGGGTATGGGCCTGGGTATGGGTACTGGGGCGCGTATCCCTACCGGTATGGCTACTATTATTGAGAACAAATTGACTGAGCTGGCAAGGAGAATCTTAGCCTTGAAAGGAGAAGAGTATGAAGAAGATCCTACGGCCAGTCTGCCTTTGGTCGCCGTGAGCCTCGTGATGCCTCTCGCTGTGCTGGCGGAGAACGACAAGATTAGGAGATCGGGCAACTTATCGTATACGGCTGAGCCCGGTATGTCCGCCGGTCGGGAAAGGTTCTCCACCGCGTCCTTGAATCGTTCCTGAGCCGTTTGCCGATCCCATTCTTCGGCAAGGAGGGAGGGCGTGGACTGCCCTTCACTGCGCGTATTCACCCGCCTACCCCAGGCGCGCCAAGACGCGCCCCTTCCCGAGGCGAGCACATTCCGAATCGTGCGCGTTGCGCGAGCACAAGGGCAGTCCACCCCATCCCTCTATCCCACCCCCCCTTTCCCTGAGC
>JBOHOS010000641.1:0-2599 GCA_050731295.1 Nitrospiraceae bacterium
CCAGGTCTGCGATGGAGACCGGCCCCACATTCAGCCCCACCCGCCCGGCTTCGATCCGTGACAGATCCAGCAGATCGTTGAGCATCCTGGTAAGGCGCTCGATGTTATGGACGATCCGCGTCAGGTAATAGGTTTGCTTCTCCGTCAACGGGCCCGGCAGACCTTCCAGCAAGTTCTCGACATACCCTTTGATCGATGTCATGGGAGTCCGGAGCTCATGGGAGACAATCGACACAAATGCGGACTTGAGACGGTCATGTTCCTGCAGTTTTTCGTTGGCCGCCTGGAGCGCATGCGTTCGCTCCTGAACCAGTCGTTCGAGATGGTCGGTCAACATGGCGAGTTGCTCTTCTGTCCGTTTCCGATCCGTCAGATCTTGCAGGCCGCATAATAGGGCGGGCTCGCCGTCGAACGTGACCCGATGGATGGAGATAATCGCCCAAATCACGTCCCCATTCGCTTTCCTGAACCTGACTTCATGGTTCTTCAGGAATCCGTGGTGATCTAAGAACGACAGGAGCATGTGTCGATTCGCAGGGTCATCGTAGAATTCAGCGGCCTTGCGCGACAGCACCCGCTCAGGGGCCAGCCCCACGAGTTGACCGAACTGCTCATTGGCGTAGAGGATGACCCCATCGGCCTCGCGGCTGATGACCATGGCGATCGGACTCGCTTCGGCAATGGCACGAAATCGCTCCTCACTGGCCTGTAGCGCTTGCTCCTTCTGTTTGCGCTCGGTGATGTCTTCAATGAAGGCATGAAACTGATGAAATCGATCGTTCTTGACGGGAACCACGATCAGCTCAACAGGAAATTCCCGCCCCTCGCGTGACATGGCCGTGAATTCGACACGCCGATTTAGAATGACGCTCTCGCCGGTCGCATGGAGTCGCCGCATGCCCCGAACGTAGGCCTCCCGATATGCCGGGGGGATGATCGTCTCCTCCAGCCGCCGCCCCATCATCTCATCGCTCCTCCAAGAGAAGAGTCTTTCGGCGCGCGGGTTCCAGTAAATAATCCTTCCCTCGGCATCCGCCCCGACCACGGCATCGAACGCCGCATCCAGAATCGCACGCAGCTGTGCTTCACTCCGGCGGACCGATTCCTCCGCCCGCGTACGCTCGGCAAGTTCCACCTGCATCGCGCCATCGGCTTTCTTGATCTGCAGCACCAGTAACGCCGTGACCTCGAGCCCCACGATTCCAAAGAACCGGTTGATCAGGGCCATCCCCGGAAACTCTCCGGCCGGGGATAGAAAAAAGGCTAGTACGATCAGCGCGCTGCATGCTGTAGCCACAAT
This sequence comes from Nitrospiraceae bacterium, assembly GCA_050731295.1. Classification (GTDB taxonomy): domain Bacteria; phylum Nitrospirota; class Nitrospiria; order Nitrospirales; family Nitrospiraceae; genus JBOHOS01. Next base: position 1,301 of record JBOHOS010000641.1, read on the forward strand.
AAGCGGAGCGAAGAGTTGGGGCAGCCAGAAGGTCAGTAATACAGGGACGAGATAGGGAATCCAGATGGGAATGCCCAATGGTGTGAATGTATCGATGACAAAGACCACAAGACTGACCGCCGCCACCCCGCCGGCTAAAGCTCCGGTGTATTTGCGGGAGGTTCTTGGCACAGGAGCGGCTTCCATACGGAAATGTAAAAGCAAATGGGAAGCCACCGTGCGTGCCGCAGGAGCGGATTTGCATTTAAGATCAAGTGTTCTGATTAGATCCATCCTTTCGGCATCTTACGTATTACAGGTTATTTCGAATCTTACGAAGATATTGGAATGACGTAGATTTTTCATCCGTATCGGATCGGATAAAGAGAGTATCCAATCTGATACAGATCGTAGAATTCTTGGACGACCAGAGCGTTTGTGTAAAGGGAAACGAATGAACATCACCCCGAAAGTCGAGCTTTATGAAGCTACGACGTTGCAATGAGGGTATCGACGTTTCACGTGTTGCCGGCTTCAGTTCGGGGTTGCGTGAAGTTTCAGGACAGGCAAGGCTAAGACCGGAGCCTTCCATCGGTGATGCTCTCTTCGTAAATCGATCGAAGGGATGCAGAAGTCCTGCGGCGCTATCCTTGCATTCGCTGGCTGTGGAGCAAGAACGGATGTGGACTTCTCCCGGAAGAGAACGATGACCGTCCTTTTTCGGAGATAGTTGTAACAGAAGGCTCTCCGTCATGACTACACCATAGCCTGCTGAAGGCAGCCAAGGAGGAGGAGACGATGACATGCAGACAGTGCCATGGACCGATGACGGTCGATAGTTTTATCGATATGCAGGATGATAGCGGGCAAGTCTGGCTGTCCGCGTGGCGCTGCGTGAACTGCGGGCAGGTCCTGGACCCGGGCATTATCCGCAATAAACTGAAGCCGCGTGCGGAGGTGGTCCGGTTAGTGGAGCGCCTCAGACCCGGGCGTCGTCCCTCGCGAACCTATGTACCTGTTCGGATGAGTGCATAGCGAAGAAGAGCCGTGGCGGTGGGTCTCGCTTGAGGTGCCTCTGACATTCTTACCGCAAGTCAATCTCGCCAGTAAGACTGTCGGAACTGACGTGCCCGGCAACGTCGAGAGCAAGGATAGTAATACGGTAGTGGGATTCAAGACGAAGCGCAGCATGAGGAAGACAACCGCACCCCGATTCTCCGATTCGAAATCTTACCATTCCGGCGGACACCGCCTCGGCGTGCACCAGGAGATCCAGAATCTGTGCCGGATGGCCTCCACTCTCCTCCAATGAAACGAGAT
>JBOHOS010000642.1:0-2511 GCA_050731295.1 Nitrospiraceae bacterium
CTCCGCCATGTCTATGCGTGAAGAAAATTACCAGCGATCGCGCTTGCCGCCGCCCCCGCCGCCGAAGCCGCCGCGGCCACCGCCCCCGCCGCCAGACCGGGGCTCCTGGGGTTTCGCCTCATTGACCGTCAACGTCCGGCCGTCCATCTGAGTCCCATTGAGAGCCGCGATTGCCTTCTTCGCTTCCTCTTCAGAACCCATCTCGACAAAGCCGAAGCCTCGCGACTGTCCGGTAAACTTGTCCGTGATCACCCGTGCAGATTGCACCGAACCGTGCGCCGCAAACAGGTCGCTCAGTTGCTGCTCGGTTGCGGAATAGGGTAACCCACCGACGTAAATCTTTGAACCCATGGGGTTCCTCCTTGATTGTGATATTGTCTTGGACTCGAGAACGAAGGCTCGAAGGGAAGGAGCGGGCCGAAGGCGCGACTGTGAAGCGACTTGGGTCTAACTTCCGATCAGGATTCCCGGGCAAAACAACATCGATTCAGGCCTGCTGTTCGATGCTTCATCACCAGGCCATAGACGATGAAGCGAAGTACAGGCTACCAAATCAATTTACAAAAAGCAAACGCAAATTTGCACGGCCGCTTCTGGCTATCCAAGAAACACCAGTACCGTATTGAGGCGGGGTGTCAAGATCCGCCTTTGAAGCCGCGGCGTTGGACCGATAAGGTCAGGAGAGTTCGATGCGTTCGCCACGGCCGGCCTTGATCACATCGGCGGCGCTGCCTTCTTTGACGAAAATTTCCAATTCGCCGTTGCTATTGATCAATGCGTGCGGCGCGCCGGGATGGCCGTCGGCGTAACAGGCTGTCAGTCCTTCAATTGTGATTCCCGCGAGCCGGATCGTGATATGAGACCGTTTGCTGACGCCTTGCACTTCCTTCAGGTGTAGCGGGGTCATGTTGGAGATCAAGTTGCCGAATCGATCGACATAGGCGATCCGGCCGACGAACGTCTGCTTCTGCCATCCCGGCTCCTGCCTCGGCAGCCGGACGACGTCCCGAACCAATCGTCCAAACGATCCCGGCGCTTGTCCCCGAGTCAGCCATGCCGCCGCGGGTGCAAAGACATCCCGACCCTCAAACGTCGAGCCTTCCGAGTCCAGTCGATACTGCCGGTTTTCCAGTTGGCGGACTTCGACCGACAACTCCTCTTGATACAGATCGGTCAACAGGCCGTTATCGGGCGCGAGAAAGAAATACCGGGAAGTCGTCACCAACAACGGGCGCCGCGAACTGCCCACGCCCGGATCGACGACAACGACATGGATCGAGCCGTCCGGAAAATAGCGGTAGGCGGACTTCAATACGTAGGCGGCGTCTTCGATCTGTTGCGGGGCGATCTGGTGAGACAGATCGACGATGCGCGCCTGCGGATTGATGCCGAGGATCACGCCCTTCATGCTGGCGACAAAAGGATCGCGGTCGCCGAAATCGGTCAGTAAGGTCACGACGGAGATTGCGGTTGGCATGTTCGTTGAACGTTCTCGCTATTCATTCACTGTTGAAGCGCGTTCACGGTTAACGATCACATTGACCACTTGCGTCCTCCTTACAGTTCTTCAAAGCGAATCCCCACGATCTCATACTCAACGACCTTCGCCGGCGTCGTCACTTCGACCTGATCGCCGACGCGGCGTCCGATTAAGGCCTTGCCGACCGGCGATTGCACGGATATCTTGCCGTTCTTCAGATCGGCCTCATCCTGTCCCACGAGGGTGTACTGTTTTTTCTCTTGCGATTGCAGCTCGATCAAGGCGACCGTGGCGCCGAAGACGACGGTGTTACTCGACAGATGGGCGGTATCGATGATCCGGGCGTCGGCGAGCTTCCGCTCCAGTTCATTCATCCTCGCTTCGATGAAGCCCTGCCGCTCCTTTGCCGCGTCATACTCGGCGTTTTCGCTCAGGTCTCCGTGCGAGCGAGCCTCCGCAATGGCTTCAATCACCTTCGGGCGCTCGACCTTTCGCAACCGATCCAACTCCGTCTTGAGTGCTTCATAGCCTTTTTTGGTGATCGGTGTGGGCATGATTCCTCTCTTGACACAGGCAAGAGGTGCGGGCGAGGGGCATGTTTGCCGCGCGTCCCGCGCCTCGAACCCCTTGCCTATTTCTTGTGATATTCCTGCAATGACCGGATGGATAAACTCTTTTTCTGCGTCGCTTCGATGCCCATCACCGCGGCCCGGGCTCCCGGCATGGTCGTAAAATACGGCAGCCCCTTTTGCAAGGCTTCCCGACGGATCGACGCAGAGTCGATCTGTGACGCTTGGCTGCCGACCGTGTTCACCACTAAACTGACGTCACCGTTTTTGATGTGATCGACAATGTGCGGCCGGCCGTCTTTGACCTTATTTACCGTGGTGACTTCCAGACCATGCTCGCGCAGGGAAGCCGCGGTGCCGCGCGTCGCCTGAATAAGAAAGCCCAGGCGTCGCAACCTGACCGCCACGTCCAGTGCGGCCGGCCGGTCCTGATCTTTGACGCTGATAAACACCGTTCCCGCA